>JAGQWZ010000094.1 GCA_020436835.1 Saprospiraceae bacterium
AAAAAAAAAAAAAAAAACCGTAGAGCAGTTTCATCGCCGATTAGATATGATAATGTGGGACTACTGCGGGATGGCCCGAAATGCAGAAGGATTACAGAAGGCAAAGAAACTAGTGCAGGAGCTGAGAGAAGAATATTGGAAAGATGCCATTGTACCGGGTGGAAAGGATGAATTTAATCCGGAACTGGAAAAAGCGATGCGGGTAGCCGATTTCATGGAGTTGGGAGAAATGATGATCGAAGATGCCCTTAATCGCAATGAATCCTGTGGAGGGCATTTCCGGGAAGAATATCAAACGCCGGAAGGTGAAGCACTGAGGAACGATGCGGATTACACTTACGTGGCAGCGTGGGAATGGAAAGACGGTGCTGATTCGGTCCTGCACAAAGAGCCGCTTAAATTTGAAGCAGTAGAATTGAAGACCCGAAGCTATAAATAAACCAATCTTTAAAAAATATAGATAAACTGATATGAAATTAACGCTGAAGATCTGGAGACAGAAAAATGCAAAAACAGAAGGAAAATTTGAAACATATCAGGTTGATGCCAATGAGCATATGTCCTTTCTCGAAATGTTGGACGTACTAAATCAGGATTTGATAGAAAAAGGGGAGGATCCGGTAGCGTTTGAACATGACTGCCGGGAGGGAATATGTGGTTGCTGTGGATTTGTGGTTGACGGTCGGCCTCATGGGCTATTGAAGGGTACAACTGTTTGCCAGTTACACATGCGGTTTTTTAAAGATGGGGATACCGTGACGATTGAGCCATGGAGGGCAAATGCCTTCCCGGTAATCAAAGACCTGGTGGTTGACAGAAGTTCTTTCGACCGTATTATGCAGGCAGGAGGATATATTTCTGTGTCGACAGGTCAGGCTCCCGATGGCAATAGTATTCCCGTAGAGCGTGACGATGCTTCAAAAGCATTCGATGCGGCGGCATGCATCGGCTGTGGAGCTTGTGTAGCCGCATGTCCAAATGCATCGGCAATGCTTTTCGTATCTGCCAAGGTGTCTCACCTTTATCTGCTTCCGCAAGGAAAAATAGAAGATGAAACCCGGGTTGCCAATATGGTGCGTCAAATGGATCTGGAAGGTTTTGGCAATTGTTCTAATGCATATGCTTGTGAAGCGGAATGCCCTAAGGAGATCTCGGTAGAGAATATCGCCCGGATGAATCGTAGATATCTCAAATCATCGTTGGCAGCAAGTAAATAATCTTTTCTCCGAAGCGGTAAGTTCCTGACGGCTCCACGTGCAACTTTCTCTTAGCCTAAAAACGAAAAGTCAGGATTTATCTGTGCATTTTTTAACATATGTTAAAAAATCAAAATAAATACGTCGCTTCAACCAAGATATATAAGAAAAATCTACATTTGTGTCTACTCCCATGAGCCGTAACGGTCCCTCTGGATGGATAAGAAAATCCCATAGTCTTATGATCTCATATCTATGACATATCCAAATTCCAGGGGGATTTTTATTTGCATTAGCCGGAGTGAATATTCCCCCTAATAGGCATTAGAAATTGGCACTTCCAGGGAACCTGGGGAAAGCGATTACATCCCGGATATTACCCATACCGGTCACAAATTGTACCAGACGCTCAAAGCCCAAGCCATAACCGGCATGCGGACAACTTCCAAAGCGACGCGTGTCTAAAAACCAATACATTTCTTCCGTAGGTATATCCATCTCTTGCATGCGTTTTTCTAATATCTCCAGACGCTCCTCTCGTTGAGAGCCACCGACAATCTCACCAATGCCCGGGAATAGAATATCCATCGCACGAACGGTTTTATCATCATCATTCACCCGCATATAGAATGCCTTGATTTCTTTGGGATAGTCGGTCAGAATGACCGGTTTCTTAAAATGCTTCTCTACCAGGTATCGCTCGTGTTCCGACTGTAGATCCGCTCCCCATTTCTCAATGAGATAACTGAATTTCTTTTTCTTATTTGGTTTGGAGTTCATTAGAACATCAATCGCCTCCGTATAGGTCAGTCGTTCGAAGGTATTGTTCACAACAAATTGCAAACGTTCGATCAAACTCATTTCTGATCGCTGGTCTTGGGGCTTATTTTTCTCCTCTTCAAGTAGGCGGTCTGATAGGAAGGCAAGATCATCTGCGCAGTGTTCTAAGGCATCTTTAATTACGTATTGCAACATCGCTTCTGCCAAATCCATGTTATCATCCAGATCATTGAAGGCCACCTCCGGCTCGATCATCCAGAATTCTGCCAGGTGTCGTGAGGTATTGGAGTTTTCTGCCCGGAAAGTGGGTCCGAAAGTATACACTTTACCTAAAGCGAGTGCTGCAAGTTCAGCTTCCAGTTGACCGGAGACGGTCAGATTGGTTTCCCGTTCAAAAAAATCCTGCTTGAAGTCAATATTTCCATCCTCGTTTTTTGGAAGATCTTTTAGATCCAGCGTGGTTACTCTAAACATTTCTCCGGCACCTTCTGCATCAGAGGAAGTGATGATGGGTGTATGTAAATAGTAAAATCCACGTTCATGAAAAAAACGATGAATTGCGAACGAGAGTTGATGCCGGACACGGAAGACTGCTCCAAAAGTGTTGGTCCGGAAACGCAGGTGTGCAATTTCTCGCAGAAACTCCAGGCTGTGCCGTTTTGGTTGCAACGGATACTTTTCCGGATCGGCTTCTCCATAGACGACTACTTCTTCAGCTTTCAGTTCCACGTCCTGGCCTCTACCCTGTGATTCAACAATTTTACCTTTGGCACCAATAGCTGCTCCCGTGGTGATCTTCTTCAATAACTCCATGGGAGTATTCTCAAAATCAACGACTACCTGAAGGGTGCGGATGGTTGAGCCATCAGTCAAAGCGATGAATTGATTATTGCGAAAAGTACGAACCCAACCCTTCACGACCACCGACTGACCGATCGGTAGTTTTGCCACAATTTCGCTAATAGGTGTTGCTTTGTCCTTCATGACTCAAACTAACTTATTGGATTAAACCCGCGAAATTATCCTTCTTTTTTAGAAAAGAGGCAAATTACCGGATCAATTGTTCGCCCGGTTAAAGGACTTCATTCAGTTTTGTTATCAATTGAACGGCTTCCTGGTAGGTCGATTCAATTTTACTAGGATCACTGTATCCTGCGTACAACGCAAGATCACATTTCTCGATCAACTGTCTCACCTCCATCTCCAGTGCGGTTTCGACTTTATTGGCCAGCAAAGACTCAGTGATTCTTTGACGGGACAATTCTGAGGCCTGGAGATTAAGTTTAAAAGCAATGAACTGCTTTAGGCTAAGGGCGATTTCTTCGTAGAATGCTCTGCTTGCTCCCTGCAGCATATGTTCCCTGGCGGTTTGCAGCCGGTCCTTGGCTACGGCATGAGGGTCAAATTCTTCAACTTTCTCCTTTTGATTTTTAGTTCGCCAACTCAGGAAGAGAAAAGCGAGAATGGGTACCACATAACCAGTCAGATACCACGGGCGGAGGTACAACGGTTTACGTACTCTATGCAGTTTAGTACTTTGTTCGATCGGTTGAATTCCTTCCGTTTCTTGTCTGAGTGTATTATCTGCGGTGGTAGATAGTACACCAGTGCCCTGCTGAATACTTACCGGAAACGAATCAACTATCGTTTGATAAATCCCTTTTTGAGGGTCAAAATAAGTGAAGGACGGTTTGATCTGATAGGTTCCGGGTTGGTGACCGATTATCAGATATTCTATTATCTTTTCTCCTCGCACGGAATCAGTGGCATTGATCATTTTTTCCTCCTTGGTCTTCGGTTCGAAGATTTCGAATTCCCGGGGCAAATTGAGTTCGGGATTTCTTATCGTCTTAACATCCCCATTTCCCTGAATGCGGATAATGACGGAAATGGCATCATCAGTGGTAGCCTGATTCGGTCTCACACTAAAACCAGCCGTAAAATTTCCTACCGCACCGGTGAAGTCTTCAGGAGCATCGTCGTACGCCGACTGGACAATCAGTGACAATCCATTAGAGTTGATATTTTTCCTCTCAAGGCCAAAACTTGATAATAACCCTCTACGCACGGACGAGCGGCTAGGTATTCCCACCTGTACTACCATCGGATCAATTTCGATTTTTCCTCCTTGCTGAGGAAATACCGCTACTTTTCGCAAAACCTTGGTGCTATACTCCCGGCCATTGATCACTTCCTTCACAACGGGTTCTTTATAGGTATCCAAGGCCTGAGCAAAACATCCGGCATAGTTGCTTTCGGTAAGAATATTGTAATTTTCAATATTCACCTGGGTATAAATTTTATACCGGATCATCAGTTGTTGTCCAATATAAACCTGATTGGAATCAATTTCTGCCCGGATAAAGATCTGGGGAGTACGCTCTGATTGAACGACATCTTGTTCTCTCAAGACCTCAATGTTCACGGAGTTCGATTTCATCTCCTTACCCTTGATCTTTACGCTAGCGCCCGAGATTGTAAATTTACCCGCCCTGGTGGCTTGAAGCGTATAGCTGAAACCAACTGACCGGGTACCGATTCCATTGATATAAGTTGATTGATAGGACTGGGAAGGTCCGCTGATAACCTTGAAAGGGCCAAAATTGGGAGGTGAGAAATTATTTGCGTCGCTATTTTCTACTTTAAACTCAATGGAGAAGGTACTTCCAACAATCACTTGCTTCGCGTCTATCGAAGTAGTAAATCGTACCTGTTGGCCCCAGACCGTGACAGGAATCGAAATAAGGAGGTAAATCCAGAGAAGACGACTTGGCATACCTGGTTATATTTTGGTCACCTTAAGTTTTTTCTTCTTGGGTTTGGCCGGTGTCCGGTCAAAAAAAGGAAATCCACCGAAATGTAACTGTTCCTTTTGCTTCTCAATCCTGGAATTCTGTACAATGCCTTCAGGATTGGGAAGACAGTATATATCGATGGGAGGGGTTTCATAGCTTTGATCATCACTGCTGTGAAAATAGGCAGGTTCGATATGTAAGACTCCTGTGGTCTTTGGCTTGATAAAATAGCTGTAGCTGGCAGATTGACTGGTTTCTCCATTAATCATGCTCATGCTGGTCGATTGATTCGGACCTCCGACTATTTCAAAATCTTCCAATTGAGGTGCTTCGAACTCACCGGTAATGTTTTGAGCGGTGAACTGTATTTCCAGATAATTACCTAACAATATACTATCGACACTGACTTTCACCTCAAATGATTGGGCCGGATCATTTTGCCCCTGCAGATTCCCGATTGCAGTGGCTAAAAAAACCATTATTAGTATATTTCTCATATTAATTTAGATTTATACCTGCCAAGGATTTCTCTATTAAGAACTATAATTACCAATCTTTAGTCTTCTTTTTCTCTCCGGCTTCCCGCTTTCTCAGTTTTTCCTGTACTTTTTGATCCTCTTCATCGATTATCTCAAGTAACTGCATCGCCTGTTCTTTGGTGAGTTTTTGTTCCAGTTCATCTTGTGCCTGCTCCTGCTCACTGTCTTGATTCTGTTGCTGTTGTTTTTCATCATCTTGCTGTTGTTGCTGTTGCTGTTGATTTTGTTGTTGCTCCTCCTCCTGTTCTTGCTGATCTTGCTGCTGATCCTCTTGTTGTTGCTGTTGTTCCTGCATTTTCATTTCTCTCAATGCCAGCATCAGATTTTGTTTGGCCTGGAGATCGTTAGGATCTTCGATCAGCGCTCTCTTATATGCATCGACACTTTTATCGTACTTCCCATTCAAATAATGGGCATTTCCCAGATTATACCATGCTTTAGCTTTTTCCTGTGGATTTTCAATCAGGTCAATGGCCTTTTCATATTGCCGGGCTGCTTCGTCGTAGCGGTTTTGATGGAATATGCTATTTCCCAGATTAAAAACTCCTTTCTCATCCGGGTCGATTATCGTTGACCGTCTATAAGATTCTTCAGCCTGATCGTATTGCTGGCGATCGTAAGCCTGGTCTGCATCCCGACGCAGATCGTGTGCCTTACCCTTAGATTGAGCAGAAATGGCAGACAGTCCCGATAAGGTCATGATGCATGATATCAACAATATCCTAATCATAGATCATTTTTTCTAAATACTATCAGATTGTTTGAAAGTACCCACTGTAATAGAATACCCAATATGCCCAGGCCGAGAAAGACCTGAAAATAACTTTCATACTCGGTAAAGGACCGCTCTTCAAATTCTCTTTTTTCTAAAACATCTACTCTTTGCTCGATGTCTCGTAAAATGCTATTGGTATTACTTAAATAAAAATAGGATCCTCCACCAGATGTTGCTACCTCCTGTAACAAGCTTTCATTGAGCTTGGTTCGGACCGGTTGGCCCTGTTCATCTCTTTTCCAATCTTCATTACCCCGGATCATCATTGGAATAAAGGATCCTTCTGCGGTGCCCACACCTACGGTAAAGATTATCATTCCCCCGGCATTAGCTTCTTTTGCCATTTCAATCGCATCCGCATCATGATCCTCTCCATCAGAAATGACAATCATGACACGATGATATTTGACATCTTCGGTAAATCCCTCCTGAGCCGTACGGATGGCATCTCCAATGGCGGTACCCTGGGTTCCGGCCAGATCTGGATTCGCCGACTGGATAAATACCTCTGCCGCCGCATAGTCGGAAGTGAGTGGCATCTGTAAATAGGCATTTCCTGCAAATAAGATCAATCCAATACGTTCTCCTCTTAGTTGGTGCACCAATTGCGTTGCAAATCGCTTTGCCTGATCCAATCGACTGGGCGCAACATCCTGACAATACATACTGTTGGAAATGTCGAGGGCAATAAAGATATCCGAGCTCCTGGATTTAACTTTTTCGCGTTTGGCTCCCCACTGGGGATTTGCCCAGGCAATGATGAGCAGCGTAAAAATCAGGAGAACCAAAACATAGTGCCATTGCTTCATCCGTTGACTGGCATGCTGTGCCAGGGATCTGATCAATGATTCTTCCCCCAGACGTCTGCCCTGAGCCTTATACCATTGCCAGCCCAGGTAGAGCAATGCCACCAAAGGCAGTAACCCTGTCAAATACCATAGATAATCACCGTGCTCGAATCGAAACATCTATCAAGGATAAGTTCGTAATACCGTTACACTTAGTATCAAATGCAACAAAAATAATACTAGCCCAATTCGTAAGAACCAGGGGAATTCATCGCTGTATCTTTTAAACGTCGTCACATCTCTTTCGGTCTTTTCCAACTGGTCAATCTCGTTGTAGACCATTTCAAGACTTTGTTCTGAAGTGGCGCGGTAATATTTACCACCAGTAATCTGAGCAATCTGATTTAATAATTCTTCATTGATCATTACCCTGGCATAGTCAAACACATAAGATCCATCGCTTCGCTTACCTTGAGGAGTCAGGGCCATACCTTTACTACCTACTCCAATAGTGTAAACGGTGACGTCCAATTCCCGGGCCATTTCAGCCGCGGTAAGAGGTTTGATATAGCCGGTATTGTTATCTCCGTCCGTCAGCAGAATAATCACTTTACTCTTTGCCTCACTATCCTTAATGCGGTTGACAGCAGTAGCCAGTCCCATGCCTATAGCCGTACCTTCCTCCAAAAACCCACATTGAAGCTGGGACAGGAACCTTTTCACGATTCGATGATCGGATGTGAGAGGACATTGGGTGAAACTTTCTCCAGAGAATACCACTAGACCAATCCGGTCGTCTGGCCTTTTATCTACGAATTCACTCGCCACCTTTTTGCTTACTTCTAAGCGATCCGGTTGAAAATCTTTCGCAAGCATACTACTGGAAAGATCAAGTGCCATTACTATATCGATTCCTTCCGCAGTGACTTCTTCTTCTTTCAGTGCCAATTGCGGACGGGCTAGAGCAATCATAAGAAAACCGAGGGCAAGCAATTGAATTAAGGGAAGAAATCGCAGCGCGGTAGTTCGAAGCGACTTACCGGTCAATCCGGGATTGGCATGGCCCACTCGAATTGTGGCCTGCTTTCTCGTTCCCTTGTAAAAATAGTGGTAGTAGAGAATCGCTGGAAGCAACAGGAGTAAAGCCAGAAACCAGGGTTGGTCAAATTCAATATTCCGCAAAAGATCAAACATCCGGTTCTGATTTTGATTCTCGAGTGCTTCTCACAAAATACTCTGCCTTCTGCATGAATTCTTCATGGATCCCAATCTCGGGTTGCGCTTTGGCAAATTTGATAAGATCTGCAATATTTAGTATCTGATCCAGGTCTGTTTGCAATTCTGATGAAAGGCTCTTCACTACCGCAAAATTCAGTATTTCTGATGTTGTAGACTCCAGAGCCGGGATAGAATAGCGGGCCTGGATATATGCTCTGATAATATGCGTGAGTTCGGACTGATACTCTTTTATCTGTCCGCTTTGCCATAGCTTGCGACTTCGTAATTTTTGTAAGTCATCAAGGGCCAGTTCGTCAGCTGGAACCGGTATTTCCACAATTTCCGGTTCCGGTTCCGGCTTTTTCTTTCTTAAGAAGACAAAAGCAATAATTGCCAAGCCCACCAGCAGGGCAACAATATAGACTAAAGCATCCCGGAGTTTGAAGGGTTCACGCAAAATCGGTTTGATCGGGGCCAGTCCGGTCGAGTCAACCACAATGCCCTGCACTTCAAGGACAATATCATTTGAATAAGTGGTATCAGTTTGCCCATTGACCGAATAAGGTAATATCAAGGGGGGCAGTTTGATGTATCCGGTATCAAAGGCAGCTATTTTAATCATTTGGTGATAACCATCAACCCCTTCCGATTGCCAGGATTGTTTCACCAGAGGTTCGATTCCTAAGTCCTGCCAGGCCGAAAATGACACCGTATCCGGGACCAGTCCGGAAGGGCCTCGTGCCCGTAAGTGTAGTATGCGTTGGTCACCAATAAGAAGCTGATTACTATCGATTGTACACTCAAAGTCTACCTGACTCAGTGATACCTGATAACAGGATGAAATCAGCAATATTGTCCAAAGCAGGCGCTGCATCAATTGGATCTTTTTTTGAAAAATCGGTGCAACGCCAGGATGTAAGACTCACGACTTTCCAAACTGATTAAATCAGCTCCCGATCGATTAAAAAGGCTGAATAACTTCTGTTCTTTCTCCTGAAATGCCGCTTCATGTCTCTGTCGAGTTGCTCTATCAGAAGTATCAATGATTTGTTCAAGGCCACTTTCGGCGTCAGTGATTCGTAGCAAACCCGCTTTGGGCAGTGATTTTTCAAATGGATCGTAAAGATGCATTCCAATGATATCGTGTCGGCGTGCAGCAATTTGCAGTGGCTGATCAAATTCCGGGGCAAAGAAATCACTTAGTAAAAAGCAGATACTCTTCTTTTTAACTACATTATTAAAGTACTCCAATGCGATAGATACGTTGGTAGTCCCTGCATCAGCCTGTCCATCAATCAATTCACGGATGATTCGCAATATGTGTTTCTTACCTTTCTTAGGAGGGATATACAATTTGACATCATCGGCAAAAAGGATCAAACCTACCTTATCATTATTATTTATGGCGGAAAAAGCCAGGACAGCAGAAATCTCCGTAATCAAATCTCTCCGGAGATATAATTGGGTGCCAAAGCTCGATGAAGGACTGATATCGACCAGCAGCATGACGGTAAGTTCACGTTCTTCTTCAAAAACCTTGATATGGGGATGCCCGGTCCTGGCCGTGACATTCCATTCAATGTTTCTGACATCATCGCCGTACTGGTAGTCTCTTACCTCACTGAAAGACATGCCGCGTCCCTTGAAGGCGCTATGATACTCACCAGAGAACAGCTCTTTGCTGATGCCCTTGGTTTTAATTTCGATCTTCCTGACTTTCTTGAGAAGCTCATTGGTCTCCATTGTGCTTATTCTTTTTCAGGATCGATTTAAGGTACTTCTACAATATTGAGGATTTCTTTGATAATGTCTTCCTGGCTGATGTTTTCTGCCTCTGCCTCGTAAGTCAGACCTATCCGATGTCTCATGATATCATGACATACGGCACGCACATCTTCCGGAATGACAAATCCACGTCGCTTAAGAAAAGCGTATGCTTTCGAAGCCAGGCCAAGATTGATGCTGGCCCGTGGACTTGCTCCATATTGAATCAAAGGCCTGAGGCGGTCAAGACCATGTTCTTCGGGAGTTCTGGTTGCAAAAACGATGTCGAGGATGTACTGTTCTATTTTATCATCCATATAAACCTTTCGCACAGTTTTACGTGCTTTAAGCACATCTTCAGGACTGATTTTAGTTTCGACTTTACCAAAAGAATCATCATTCAGATTTCTGCGAATGATCTCCCGTTCTTCCTCTTTTGTTGGATAGTCTATATTGACCTTAAGCATAAAACGGTCTACCTGGGCTTCAGGCAGTGGATATGTTCCCTCCTGTTCGATAGGATTCTGAGTTGCCAGCACCAAAAAAGGTTCTTCCAGTTTATAACTTTGGTCTCCAATAGTCACTTGTCGTTCCTGCATGGCTTCCAGGAGCGCACTTTGTACTTTTGCCGGGGCCCGGTTTATCTCGTCTGCAAGGATAAAGTTGGCGAAGATCGGTCCTTTCCGCACATTGAATGTGGCTTCACTGGGATTATATATCAAGGTGCCGATGATGTCTGCAGGCAAGAGATCAGGGGTAAACTGTATTCGGCTGAATTGCCCATGTACGGCAGATGCCAGCGTTTTTATCGCCAGGGTTTTTGCCAATCCCGGAAGTCCTTCCAGAAGCACATGCCCTTTGGTGAGTAATCCCAGGAGAAGACGCTCCATCATACGTTCCTGTCCCACAATCACTTTAGAAGTTTCCTCCAGCAGTTTCTCGACAAAAGCGCTTTCGATGTAAATTTGTTGATTTAGTGCTTCTATATCTAATGCAGGCTGCATAGCTTGGTTGTCGTTTAGTGATTGGATAAGGGGCGTAAAAATGCCACTTTTTACCAAATAAAGTGCGAAAATAAAGAGTAGACCATGAAGGAACCACGTCAATCTACCGTCTTTAACGAAGTTTTAACCCTGACCATTTTGTGGATTTTTGTATTTGCCCCCTTCCACTTAAATTCACTCACTGCACAGAATGCAGGCCCGGTCCGCGGTTCTGAACTAAAGACGGCTAAATTTTATTTCGTCACTCCTACTGCAAATCTAAAAATGGCTGCCCTACAAGAGGAACTCCAAAAAGCTCAGGATCTTCCCAAAAGAGAACGTATCAAAAATAGGATCTCCCGGGCCCGGATCGAGGCAGATAGCTTCTCGCATGCTCTTCGAAATGCGGTGGCCCGGCATTTTCGTTTTACCGATTTTGATTTTGTTGCCGACACATCTTTAAAGCAGTTGCTCGACTTGCCATTATCTAAAGATTCTGTATTTATTGTCCGAAGGTCAGAAACGGAAAGTGGGGCAGATGCTCTGATTGTACATAACTCAAAAATGCAGCCTTTGGAACGTCCCGTACCCTATTATGCCAGACTTACCGGCCTGTCATCTTTCATCGATGCATTATTTGGAAATACCTCATGCAATTGGAAAGATTTGGAAAAGGTGATTGACAAGTGGTCGCAACGAATGGAAGAATATGCCTCCAGGCATCCCTGATTTCTTAGTACTATCCCTTGTTTTTAGATTTGGAAATTATTGGCTCAATTTTGATGCTGTCTTTACGCCTTTCGAATTCCGGCCGATCCGGTTTTGTAGGTACAGGAGGTCTTTGTAAAGAATCCAGACTGATAAAAACAGGATTAGCTCTCAAAAGGCTATCAGCAAGATTGCTGGCTTCTTCCATTACCTTTGTACGGCAGCGCCTTTGTTCCACCTCGATATAGTTTTGCAGTCTTTCCTGGATTTGCTGCTCGATCATTTGTTGGCGTAAAGCGGTGTCATCCTCTTCACAGGCGCAAAGTATGAGGCAGAAAATGGCGAGGTAAATACTATTTCTCCTTTGCATACTGATCCAACATTAAATTGATTTCAGATAACCTAAGGGCTTTCAGTGAGTCAGTCCAGATCGGCAACATCTTATCCCGAAATGCATTACAACTGTCTTCCAGCTTCGGGCTCCATTCGCCCCGCCGGGCCAGAAATAATGAATCCGACAGCTTTAGTTCCGAACGGGTCAGAACAATACTCGGAGGCTGGTTGCAGGAGATACTGAAACTACAAATGGTCAATATTAATAAGACTCTAAGTACCATTCACCTTTAGTTTAAATCCAACACCATGAATGTTTTCTAACGTGATTCGTTCATCAAAGGCCAGATATTTTCTTAACCTGCTAATAAAAACATCGAGACTGCGCCCCAGGAAATAATCATCCTCACCCCAGATATTTTCCAGGATTTCACTCCGCTTACACACCGTATTGAGATGTAAAATTAAGTACTTCAATAAATCTGCCTCTTTCTGAGTGAGAAGTTTGTCCTGTTCGGGGTGTTTCAAATTCAAATTAGCCGGCTCAAAGGAAAACTGTCCCAGATGCAGAACCTGTGGAATTTCTATCTTGCTAAGATGACTCCGTTTTAAGAAAACATGGATACGGAATAAGAGTTCTTCAATACTGTAGGGTTTGATTATATAATCATCCGCACCGATTTCAAATCCTCTCAACCGATCCTCCTTCAATGATTTTGCGGTGAGGAAAAGTATAGGTACTTCCAGATTATAGGACCGGATTGCTTCTGCTATCGCAAATCCATCTGTGTGAGGTAGCATTACATCAAGAAGCGCCAGATCAAAAGAAAGATTACGCAAATGATTCAGGACGGAATTACCTTCGGTAAAATGTGAAACAGAAAATCCATTTTGTTCAAGATTATCTCTGGTCACAAAACCGAGTGTTTCATCATCCTCTACGTAAAGAATATGTGGCTTCTCCGCATTCATCATTAGGGGGTTTTTATATAAATAGTGACGGTTGTACCCACACCCAAGTCACTGTCGATCTCCATTTTCCAATTATGCATCCTTACCATCTGATGTACGTAATGCAGTCCCAATCCAAATCCCTTTGCGTTGTGGATATTGCCGGTTGGGACCCGGAAAAACTTCTGGTGCAAGCGGGCAAGATACATTTTCTCAATTCCAATTCCATTGTCTTCTATCGACATTCTAACTCCCCCATTGGCCTCGGCTACTGCGATAGTAACCGTGGCATTTTCCTTGCGATATTTAAGCGCATTGTCTACCAGATTATAGAGAATGTTGGATAAATGATGGGGGTCAGCATGCACGGTGAATCTTCCTCCGTCATACGTGGAGGTGATGCTGGCATTTTCTTTTTCGCATCGGCTTTTCAGTTGATCAATGATGGCATCGATAACCAAACGTATGTCTATCCACTGCTTCTGCAATTGAATCTGTCCTTTTTGCATTCCGGCAATTTGAAGCACCCGCTCCACCTGATCATTTAAGCGGACCGCCTGATCATTGATAATGCCAGCATAGCGATGCAATCGATCATCTTCACGGATCCGAGGATGATTAAGGAATACTTCCGAACTAACCCTGATACTGGACAATGGTGTTTTAAATTCATGGGTCATGTTATTAATGAAGTCTTTTTGCAGGTCGGAAAGTTTTTTCTGTTTCAGGATCTCGAAAGTGGCATAGCTAAAGAAAAGTACGGCCAGGCAGAGGATCACTGTGAAGAGAATGGGCAGCCACTGATTATTTAACATGTACCCTTTTCGGTCAGGAAAACGCACACCAAAGTAATACACGAAGTCATTTTGCACCGGCACCTCCAGTGTTTTTGAAGGGCTGTTTATAGCTTTTTTTTCTTCCGGGCTTACATAGTTCCCGTAGACCATTTGGTCCGTATCACAATCGTAAATTCCATACTCAAAATCTGTTAGAAGTCCGATCTGTTCAAACTCCTGAATCAAATAATACTCCAGGTTCTTTGCATCAATTGCATCACGGATGTTAACGATAAAATAATCTTGTGATATCTGGTTGATCAGATCATAGGAGGGAAGTTGCACTTTTTTCAGTTCGGAAATCTGTTGCGCCACATTTCGGAGGGCAATGTGAACCTTCTCTTCAAAGGCCTTTTCACTCTGACTAAAACTATTGGTCATCCAATAACCCTGAACGATAATTATTCCCACCAGAGCCAGAGCTCCCGATATGATGACTTTCCAAATTGAACTGTTCCGCATGCGCTTAGATCTCAGTATCTAACATGAAAGTAGGCTTGTTCTGATGGTGTAAAATAGTCATTAACAACTCATTAACAATCATTTGAAACTCATTAACGGCAGATAGATTAAAGTCCAATTAGGTTTGTACCATCATTAATCATTAAAACATTTTAACTATGCTAACCTTCAATTCTAAACTTCTGATCAGCCTCTTATTCTCAGCATTTATTGCCTTTGCTTTCACGAGTCCAAAGCCAGTTCATTTTGATAAGATGGAACATGATTTCGGGATCATTCCACAAGGTAACCCTCAAAAAACGATTTTCAAGTTGACCAATGATAGCGACCGACCTTTGGTGTTGAAAAAGGTCAAAGGATCTTGTGGTTGTACCGCGACCAGTTATAGCATGGAGCCAATTTCAGCCGGTGAAACTACCGAGATCGAAGCCACATACAATGCCAAATCTACCGGGGAGTTTCGTAAAACGGTATCCGTCTACACCAATCTGCAGGATGAACCCTATATCCTGACCATCAAAGGTACCGTTGAAGCTGCTCAGTGACTTAAGTAGCAGCTTCGCACTTTGAAAATCAAAATAATTCAATATACCCTGCGGCTTTGCAATCATGAGCCGGAATTAACCAAGTGCCTTGTTCGAATGAACAGGGCTTTTTGTTTTTGAAGAACGCTTTTAATCCAGGATCACGTTAAGGTTGAATGATTGACCTAATGGTCAAAATCATTATCATTATCTTTGCAGGTCAAAATTACTCAAGGATTGAACGGAACTCATTCAGGTTCAAAACTTTACCGTTATTGGATTAGACTTGTTTTAAGTCTGATGGCATGTCTTGTGACCTTCATTGCAAATGGTCAACAGGAAAATCCATTCGAACTGAAAAGGAGGATTCCTGCAAAGCCTTTAGTTGTCGACACGACTCACGGAGATTCCCTGGAGCTATCCCGGGATACCTTTAGTGTTTCAAATGATTCTATCGTACTGGATAGTTTGACCAGTCAATCACCCTCTCTGGATATTTTCAACATGCCACCGGATTCCCTGGTACCTGATTCTCTGATACCACAGATTGATACAGTTCCGCTGGACAGTGTTCCATTTTCGGCTGATACGATCTCTACGGCCCAGGACCAAATTAAAAGCTTACCTGAAGAGAAGAAGGAAAAGCAGGCCTTTAGTCAAGGGGATGGACTGGTTAAACGGCTTGAAGATTTTCCGATAAGCGACCAAATTGAGGTTGAAAACCGGAATGTGTTACTTGGGGTCTCAATTCTGGCTCTCTTGCTCCTGGCCTCCCTCCTGGCGGTGAACCGCTCGTTGATTCGAAAAGCATACCGGGCAATTGCCAATGATAATTATCTCCGGTTTCTCAATCGTGAGTACAAATCAATGCCCTGGTTATATTGGTTATTTTATCTTCATTTTTTCATTAATGCCGGGTTTTTCACCTATCTGCTCCTTCATTATTTCAGATGGTATCAGGGGGGCTCCATTGTAGTCCTGTTGTTTTGCATATTGTTCGTTTTTGGGGCCTATATGCTTAAGCATCTGACCTTGAACACCCTGGCATCGACATTCCCGGTTGAAAAGGAAACAGGGCTCTATGGCTTTGTAACGTTACTGGTAAATATCTTGCTCGGCATTGCCTTACTGCCACTCAATTTGCTTGTTGCTTTTGGACCCGCCGGTGTTGTTCCATTTGCCATCTGGGCGGGTATTGGGCTGATAATTCTCTTGTATTTGTTCCGGCAACTGAAGGGTTTGTTTATCTCAGGCAGATTGGTCCGTTCTTATGTTTTTCATTTTTTTCTCTATCTTTGCAGCGCCGAAATCGCACCCTTATTGATAGTTGGGAAACTGGCCTTGGGCAATTTTGGGTAAACTTGATTTTTTCATTCAAAATATGTTGAATGTCAGCATCAAATGCAGAAGTAAAGAAATATAAGAAGGTCAAAACCATACTGATTTCACAGCCAAAACCAGAAAGATCTCCATACTATACCCTGGAGCAGAAGTATGGTCTTAAAATTGACTTCCGTCCATTTATCCACGTAGAGGGAGTGACTGAAAAGGAGTTTCGAAAGAATCGAATCCGTCCTGATGAGTACACAGCCGTTATTTTCACCAGCCGTAATGCTATAGAGCACTACTTCCGGATGTGTGAAGAAATGCGAATCAAGATTTCTCAGGACATGAAATATTTCTGTCTATCGGAAGCCATAGCCCGTTATCTGCAAAAATTTATTGTGTACCGTAAAAGAAAGGTGTTTGTAGGAAAACGAAATATCGAAGATCTTGCGAATTACTTCAATAAACACAAAAGTGAGAAATTCCTTTTACCATGTTCAAATCTGGGAGCAAAACCAGTTGTTGAGTTTCTCGAGAAAATTGGAGTGAATTATCAAGAAGCAATGATGTACCGGACGGTAAGTAGTGATCTATCTGACCTGCGGGATATTTTCTATGATGTATTGGTGTTCTTTAGCCCTTTAGGTATCAAGTCTCTATATGAAAACTTTCCTGACTTCAAGCAAAACGACACTCGCATTGCAGTCTATGGCTCCAGCACCAGTGCAGCAGTGGAAGAACGAGGTCTGACCATAAACATAGCCGCACCATCACCGGAAACGCCTTCTATGACGATGGCATTAGAAAAATATATTCAGGAAGCCAATAAGAAATAAATTGCTCAACGCAGGTTATCTTTCTTCGTTGAAAGATAGGTTACAGCAGCCACTTCCCGGACGTGCTGCTCAACTTGAAATGGCTGCCTATGCCGGCCGTTTAAGTTTTGATCCTCCCCAGAATGCCATGAGGGCAGGAGTGCTGCTACTTCTACATAAACATGAATCTGAGCTGGGTACCGTACTGATTGAGCGGGTCACTCATGATCAAGATAAACACAGTGGCCAGATATCGCTGCCGGGTGGCAAACTGGATCGTTGTGATATCGATATCGAAGCTTGTGCACTGAGGGAAGCCAATGAAGAAATTGGCATTGTGAAGGAACAGATTGAAATCATTGGCCGGCTGTCAGATCTTTACATCCCCGTCAGTGGTTTTCTGGTGACTCCGGTGGTTGGAATGACCATGGATCCGGTTGATTTAGTTCCCCAGCCAAGCGAAGTCGCTGATATCTTAAGAGTTCCCTTATCCTGGTTGTTTGCTTCAGATGTCCGGCATACTAGGGATTTGCGCCTCCAAAATGGAATGCATTTACGTGATGTGCCTTATTTCAACCTTCAGGGCAAGGTCGTGTGGGGAGCAACCGCCATGATTCTCAATGAGTTCTTGAAGATATCTGAGGAAATATTAGCGGATTGACTCTATCAGCTCTTATTCGGGCTGGTGATTGAGGATCTTTTTTATACGCACTGTTTCAATTCGCGTATTGCTTACCTTTTCCAGGATAAACTGATATCCCTCCAGGTCCAAAATGGTTCCTTCTTCGGGGATTTTTGCCGTTGTCATCACCAGATATCCAGACAAGGTATTATAATCGCCGGTGGGTAGATCAAGCCCATCGTACTTTTCGTTCAGATAGTCCATCTCCAGGCGGCCTGAAAAAACCCATTCCTGATCGGATACCTGTTGTTCAATGTATCCTTCTTCATCATGTTCATCCTCGATTTCTCCAAAGATCTCCTCCAAAATGTCCTCCAGTGTGATCATGCCCGCCGTACCACCAAATTCATCAACCACGCAGGCAATGTTCTTTTCGGATTTAAACATCTGGTTCATCACATCCTGTACATTCATTGCTTCCGGAACAAAGGGAATATCAAGAATGACGGATTTAAGACGTTTCGGTTGTTTCAGCATCTGCTGATGATGAATATATCCGGTCACATTATCGATATCTCCCTTATAGGTAAGGATTCGGCTGAGCTTGCTTTGGTCGAATTGCTGAACCAGCTCACCTATATCTGACTCCTCATCAATAGCGACAATTTCATTTCGCGGCACCATGCAGTCTCTCACTTTAATCTCCTTCAAGCGTAAAGCATTCTTGAATATGTCCGTATCAATCTCATCATCATCGTCACCCTCAAAGCTATCCTGCACAAAGTGCTCCAGGTCGATCCGCGTAAATGTTTGAGTCGCCTGCTCATCGGAAGACCGGAAAAAAAGTTTGAGGATCAATGCCGAAAGCTGAGTCATGATCCAGGTGGGGGCGGACAGAAGAAACTTGAAAAAGCGAAGTGGTAAGGCAAAGAAACTGATCATGTTGTTGGCATACACGCGGAAAATCGTCTTCGGAATAAATTCGCCAAAGATCAGCACGACTACGGTGATCGTGACCGTGTTAACCAGCGCAAGAAGCCCGGCATTGGAAATAACGGGGATGAGAAAAGGATTGAGGAGTTTGGTCATAAGCGTGGTGAATACCACCAACGCAATGTTATTTCCTACCAGCATTGTACCCAGAAACTCACGGGGTTTCTCATAAAATTGACTCAGGATCTTTCCACGGAGATGCCCCTGCTCCTTAAGCAGCTCGATACGAATCTTGTTGGCGGAGATGAATGCAATTTCCGATCCCGAAAAGAAAGCAGACAAGAGTAGAAATATGAGAATAAAGAGTATCAGGGAACCCATGCCCTATGTAAATCAATTTTTAAATTCATTGTCATCGACTTTTACCCGGCCTACTACCTTCTGCAGAGTATATTGAGAAAAGTCCTGATTGGCGGTAAAGCCATAGGCAAAGATAATTTCTTCTGGCTTAGTGATTTTGACGAATTTGTCCGTGTACACTTTTGAGTCTCCTTCATCCCAAATCAATTCACTGGTTTCAAGTTTTTCACCGCGATTATTTTTTAGAATGACCGGTATGCCATCATTTAGATTCGATCGGACGATCACGAGGTTTTCACGGGTAAACCGTTCAGCATATTGGGCGTCAAGGGTACTGTTGACACTGCCATCTTCTTCCAGGAAATCTACATGCACACCATCCGGAAACTCGTCTCTTGGTTTGTCGCCCTCCAGGTAACGGATCAAGGTGGGCCCTATGATTCTTACCCGCACCACAGCGCTGTCACTGTACAGCATTTCAATATCCTTTGCGACCTCTGTTCCGGTTTCAGCCTGCTCGAATAATTGATTTACTTCAGCCAGGTCGTTTACACAACCAGCCAAGGTGATCAGTAAAAGATAAATCCAATACCTCATTAACGTACCAGGGTTATATCGCCTTCAAATTGAAGTACCGAGTTATCGATAAACTCAACTTCTGCTACATAGACAAAAACGCCTGGATTCAGTGGTTGGCCCCGGTAGGTTCCATCCCAACCCTGGGTCTCATCATTGAGTAGCAGATCTTGACCCTCATATACCATTTCTCCCCAGCGGTCGAAGATCTGGATCTTTCTGACCGCGCGAGCGGCCGCGCCAGAATAGATAGCCAATTTGTCATTGTACCCGTCGCCATTGGGTGTGATCGAATTGGGGATAAAGATGGGCCGGTTCAGATAGACAAAAACCGTCACCTGATCACTGGTCGTACAACCGGAATCATCCACGATGCTTACGGTATAGGTTGTGGTCGAAACCGGACCAGACAAGGGAGCAGGACATGTATCACAATCGAGACTTTCCGGAGGCGACCAGTTGTATAGTACGGGTTTGCCAAGAGGTTGGTGCGTAGCCAACAATTGCGCGGTGAATCCCAGATCAATCGTAGTATCCGGACCGGCATTTACGCTGAGTTGAGCAGGTTGAAAAATCTGAACATCCGTCGTACGGGTACAACCCCTGTCATCCCGGATAGTAAGACTGTAATTTCCTGCAGCAAGGCTTTCAAAGCTGGAAACTTCGAGAAAATTTGATCCGTCAATAGAAAAATTAAAGGGCGGACTTCCTCCTGCACCCACGAAGAAGACGGACCCGGTACGGTCGCCAAAACAGACCACATCCCGGGTACTATCAATGGTCACCACCAGTTCGGGTGGCTCACTTACGAAAGCAGCTCCGGAGGTCTGGCATCCGTTGGCATCCGTCACGGTCAGGCCGTATTGACCACTCACCAATTCCGTTGCCAGTGAGTCGGTGGTGCCATTACTCCAATTATATTGATAACTCATGGTACCGCCATTGACAACAGGATTAACCTGTCCATCGGTTTCTCCAAAACAGGAGATATTAATGGTGTCGATACTTACAATCAATTGATCGGGTTCAGTTACTTCCAGTGATATGAAACCCAGGCAGTTCATCGCATCTCTGACTCCGGCAAAGAACGGACCGGCACCGACCCCGGTTAAAATATTGTCCGGAACGAAGGACCCATCCAGATTCCAGTCATATTCGTAAGGTGCCTGACCGTTGACAATCCGGATCTCAACGGCACCATCGGAGAATCCGAAACAACTGGGAGGAGTAATCGGATCAAAATCAGGATCGAGTTCGATATTAATCTCTCCCAGCGGAACGGTCACTTCCGTGATGCACCCATTGGCATCCTGAATTTCGATATCATAGATGCCCGCAGGCAAACCATTCAGGGCATTGATGGCTTGAAATCCACCGCCACGATTGAAATTAAAGAGAAAAGGAGGTGCCTGTCCACTGACATTGAGAACAATACCACCATCTGAACCTCCACCGCAACTGGGCCGGGTGATGATTTCTTCGATCTCTAGGGGCATAGGAGCCTCAATGTTGTAAGTAACTACGGTATCACAACCATTGAAGTTGGTAATTACAGCGGTATATTCTCCCGGTGAAAGATTTTGCAGGGTAGGACCGTTCATTCCATTGTCCCACTGAATACTGGTAATACTACTATTGCTATTGATATCCAGGTTGATGCTCCCATCCATGCTTTCGGGGCAGGTCTGGTGCACGATATCCGCCTGGATTTCAAAAGGTTCTTCAATGATCAGGGAGCCAATGGCAGTCACCAGACATCCAGTTTCACTCTCTACCGTTAGAGCGATTGATTTTATTCCTCCTGTGGTGTAATTGACCCGGTGTGGTCCCGGTCCATTGGCTTCCTGTGGAACAGCTCCTTCACCAAAATTCCAGTTCCAATTCATAATATTTAGATCACCAAAGGTGGATTGATCAAAAAATGTCACCGGATCTCCAAAGCAAACGGTTCCATCCAGATCGTCGGTGATAAAGTCCGCTTCCGGACCGAGAAATTCACCGGTACCTCCAAAATCAATGGAGAAGCCGGAACCTGACTGGGTATAATTATTTACAATTAGGGCATATGCTCTTCCGGCTTCCATCTGGATTGCAGAAACAAAATTGTCATCATTCTGGCCGGTAAAGAATTGGACGCAAGGATCATTGATATTACATCCTGCTGTTTCAATCTCGTCGGATGATGACACTCTCAAGCCGGTTGGTCCGGTGCAAGGTTCCCATATCGAAAAATCGCAACCACCCTGCTCCCCTGATGCCATACATCTCAACAATCTTTTGTCGCTACAATCATTAAGACCATTGGGCAGCTCAAAAACACCGAAATCGATATCATCTGCCGGATTGTTCGGAGTAATAGTAAAAGTTAACGTTCCCGACGATCCTGCGACCCATTTATACCACGCGGAATTTAGTTCGGAATTTTCCCGGCTGTCAAATTGATTGTTGCGATCGAGACAGGTGTTATCTGCTTCATCCTGAATAGATCCTGAAGATGTTAGTGCTTCCACGACGAAAGAAGATTTGTCACAAAGTACTACACCTGTCGGGCAGTCAGAACTTGGATCAGCCACATTATTGAATGAATTGACACATAACTGAAAAGTTCCTGAGGAATTATTACGTCCCGATATTCTAATAAAATATGTGCCTCCAGGTGTAATTTTGTCAAGCAGAAGTTCAACGAACCCTGCGTTAAATGCATCAGAGTTGCAGCCCAATTCTGTGAGATTTGAACAATCACCCTGGTAGACAGAAACTTCTGGATTGGACATGGTACCACCCGGGTCTTTGTCAATCAGTCCGATCACTCTGACATTCAGGTCTGTACCAACAGCTTTAAAAGTAAACCAGACATCCCTAAAAGATCCATTAGAAAGAAGGCATCGTGGTGCAGTCTGACTAGATTGATTGGCGCTACTATTATTATAAGCGTCTGCATCCGAACACCAATTATTGACATCCGTCAATTCTATGGCATTTGCGCACTCATCATTCACTGGCTGGGCCAGCAACCCCATGGGAAGAATAACTAAGATGATGAGTCGTAAGTGCTTCATTTGCAGAATAAAATAGCGCCTAAAGATAACGATCCAAGTGTAATTGCAGTTTTACAGACTACCGTGTATTAACTTATAATTAATACCTTGAATGTTATCTGGTCGAAACTTCCTATCTACATAGACGGAATTTGTGCGGGATTCGTTGTCCGATCACTTCCCGTGGCTATTAACCCGAAGTCATGAAAGACTTTCACTAGATTTGAGTTCAAGATGCGAATGATACCTAACCTGTTGACTTTGTTGAATCTATTCAGTGGTTGTGTGGGCATTGTCCTGGCCTTCACCGGCCATCCTTTTGGGGTCATCTGGTGTATTGGCTTATCCCTTTTGTTTGATTTCCTAGACGGATTAATGGCGAGGTTGTTGAATCAGCAACATCCCCTGGGAGGTGATTTGGATAGCCTGGCAGATGTAGTGTCTTTTGGGGTTTTGCCTGGTGTCATGTATTATCACATGATACGAGGTCTGGAAGGTATCGATCAATTTGCCTGGCTTCCATTTGCCGGGTTTGTCTTTACCCTGTTTGGCGCGTACAGACTGGCCAGGTTTAATGTCATGCATGGCAGTGAGAACTTCTTCTCCGGACTTCCGATCCCTTCAGCGGCGATATTCGTCACCGGTTTGTATTGGATTGATCATAGTGCCAGCTGTGCAAGTTGTGCTTCTGCTTTCATAAACATTTATGTTCTGCTTATTAGCTCATTTTTTCTTAGTTACCTAATGATATCCAGTGTTCCGCACTTTTCCTTTAAGGTGAAGGGGGTGGGATGGAAGGGTCAGGAGATCCAATGGATCTATTTGTTCCTGGTCATTCTGTTTGCACTTTTTCTGAAAGAGGTCGCGGTGAGTCTAGCAATTGTGCTTTATATATTTTTATCAATGGCCTATTTTTCTTTCCGTCCAAATAGACCCACATAATGCTTTATGTACTGCCAACACCTATAGGTAATCTGGGTGATATTACCATACGTACGATTGAACTACTTCGCGCGGTTGATTTCGTGATCGCTGAGGATACCCGGGTGAGTGGTCAATTACTCAAACACCTCGATATAAGTAAACCGTTCCGGTCTTATCATGTCCACAATGAACATAAGGTTGTTGATTCTATCATTCAGCAACTGGGAGCGGGACAAAATGCTGCCTTGATCACCGATGCAGGCACACCAGGTATTTCGGATCCCGGATACCTTTTAATCCGTGAATGTATTAACAAAGGTATCGATGTAGAATGTCTTCCAGGTGCCACGGCATTCGTTCCCGCTCTTGTGATTTCCGGTTTACCCGCCCATCACTTTTATTTCGAAGGATTCCTGCCGCATAAAAAAGGCCGGAAAACGCGAATTGATTTCCTGGCTACGCTCCCGGACACGTTTATCCTCTATGAATCACCTCATCGTCTCGTTAAATGCGTTAAGGAACTTGTGGAGGCTTGTGGTGTAGATAGGCCAGCCTGCCTTTGCCGTGAGTTAAGCAAACTTCACGAAGAAACAGTCAGAGGCACTTTGTTGGATCTTCAAAACTGGGCAGAAAAAAAAGATAAAGTGAAAGGTGAAATAGTGATTGTGGTGGGAGGCTGTTAAGTTAAAGCTGAAGCTGGATCATAGTCCCGAAGATTTAATCACCCTAATCAGTCCTAAATTGGAATGTAGATCACTTTGAATCCGCAGGAAATACAAGCCATTGGGCAGGCTATTTAAATTAATCGATATCGGAGTCGGATTGCTGGAAAGATCTTGTACGATCTGCCCATTGATGTCAATGACCTGCACCGAGGCATAAGTAAAATCTCCATCGATAGTGACGGTGTTTGGTGTTGGGTTTGGACCGATATGGATTCCATTATCTGAAACCAGATACTCCGATGAAGTAATGGACTGATTACCCTCGAAAGCGCCAACGGAAGGTGGGTCAGCAAAAGTATGTTGAATGAAATCATGGGTTGGCTCTGACACAGTTATTCCAGATCCAACCGCAGGGCTATTCTCCGGGATACGGAAGTCCTCCTCACCGGGATTCAAAAACATTGGATCATCGATTATCTGACCGTTATCTACAACCGGAAGTACAGGATTCCAGGAGGAACCGGAAGCATTATACCAAAGATTATTGCTGAATATGAAAGACTGAGGGTCGGTATTAGGACCGATATTGACCTCGGTGATATCCGTAGTAAGATAGATTATATTGTTGCGATATTCATTATCACCACAGGCAAGAAAACCAGGTTCGGTAGTCTCTTGTAAGATACGTATTGCCCAGTTTTCGGGTTGATAGAAAGTGTTGTTGATCACTTTTACCCGCACGCTGCCAACAAAAGCAATCGGTGCCCAGCTGCCAATAAAGATATTACTGAATACCTCCAGATCCGCTGCTTCGAAGGCGTTGGAAATCGGGTCGGATAGAGGAGGCCTAAAGAACTGCAAGCCAGTACTACCGCCAAGGTTTAATGCTCGCTGATCGATATCTTTTAGAATGTTACGCTGGATGCGTATGAATTGAGTTCCACCTTTAGCCTGAATGCCTGTGGTGCCTGCCTGATCAAAATAGTTGTCTTCAATCACTCCCTGGTGGCAGCCCACCATATCAATACCACTGCCGCCACTACTTCCATTTATGAAGGAGCAGTTCTTAATCAGAAAGTCGTCCAGTCCAGACAGTTTCAATAAATCATTATTTCCTGTGCCGGCCATATCCCGGAAGATGCAGTTCGTAATTTTCAGATGATGGGTGGGGGTTGAATAGTCGCCACCATCGTCGATGTTTATACCATTTCCCTGCTGCTGCTCGATAACCAGCCCAGACAACTCCAAATACGCACAATTGGATAGGTGAATGGCCTCGGAACCGCCACGGAAAACCGTCTGATGCTGATTCTGGGCCATGATCACAATTGGAGCCTGTTCTGTACCTACTAAGTCGTTGAGAAATTGAGTTCCATCGGAATAAACACCATCCAATAGCATTACCGTATCACCGGCGTCAATACTTGCTTGGGCAGCCTCCAGATTAACGTAATCTCCACCGGTTCCTACCAGAATTGGTTGACCCTGGAGGGAAATGAAAAGGTGCAAAAGACCAATGCAGCAGAAGCAACGTATCATGAGCGAAGGGTTTACCTCTTCAACGGCAAAACCTGTTCCTCATTATTTGAGGTACCCGAAGGCAAGAATATTTTTCGGCTTAAATATGGATAGGCCGGTTTTCTGTGGCCATCAATGCTGCTTCCCTCACCGCTTCAGTGTAGGTGGGGTGTGCATGACTCATTCGTGCGATATCTTCTGCCGAAGCTCTGTACTCCATCGCCACCACCGCCTCAGAAATCATATCGGCTGCACGGGCTCCTACAATGTGGACTCCAAGAACCTCATCGGTATTTTTATCTGCCAGTATTTTAACCATACCATCCACATCCATACTTGCCCTGGCTCTGCCCAAAGCCTTGTAGGGGAACTTACCTACCTTATATTCAACTTTTTTCTCTTTCAATTCTTCTTCCGTCTGACCAACTGCTGCCACCTCCGGCCAGGTATATACCACTCCCGGAATCAGATTATAATTGATATGCGGTTTTTGACCCGCCAGCTGTTCTACGACAAAGATTCCCTCTTCCTCCGCCTTGTGAGCAAGCATCGCTCCTCTGATCACATCACCAATTGCATAGATATCTGCATGCGTGGTACGCAAATGGTCATCGACGATCACACGCCCTTTTTCATCAACAGAAACAGAAGCATTCTCCAATTGCAGGCCTTCGGTGTAAGGCCTCCTACCTATGGCCACCAGACAGTAGTCGGCAGATATCTCAAAAGTTTCATCACTGTCTCTCTTCTGCACTTCAATTTTTACGTTATTCTTCCCTGCATTTACCTTGGTCACCATGTGCCTCAGATGGAAAGTGAATCCTAACTTTTTTAAGGACCGCATTAATTCTTTACTGCAATCTCCATCCATACCGGGAATAATTCGATCCAGGTACTCTACAACGGTTATTTCAGTGCCTAACCGTGCATAGACGGAACCCAGCTCAAGACCTATAACTCCTCCACCAATGACTACCATTTTCTTAGGCACTTTGGAAATGTTCAAGGCTTCCGTAGAAGTGATGACTCTTTTCTTGTCATAATTAAACGCTGAAGGTGTTATGGGTTTCGATCCTGTAGCAATGATGGTTTTTTTTGATGATATCTCCCTGGTTTCACCCTTATTATCTGTTACGATAATGGTGTGAGGATCTTTGAATGCTCCCAAACCGTGCAAGACGTCGATCTTATTCTTTTTCATCAGAAAATCAATGCCGGACACCGTTTGACTGACTACTTCATCCTTTCGGTTTATCATTTGAGCTAAATCTATTTCCAGAGAACTGGTCTTGATCCCATGCGCAGCAAAATGTTCTTTGGCGTTGTGGAAGTGTTCGGATGAATCCAAAAGGGCTTTGGAGGGGATGCAACCCACATTCAGGCAGGTCCCTCCCAGGCTGTCATATTTTTCAATCAGTGCGGTTTTCATTCCTAATTGTGCAGCCCGGATGGCAGCTACATAACCTCCCGGCCCGGAACCGATGATGGTCAGATCATATTGCATGGTCGTTAATTGTTGTTTCTATTACTTTTTGGATTTCTACGCGGTTTTTTGTTACGGGGTGGCCGATTGTCCTGTTGATTCTGATTTTTTGCTTGGGGATTAGGTTTTTTCTTTCGCTTGTTCCTGCGGCGCCGTTTTGGGGCTTCTTTCAATTCAACTCCACCGGTCACGTCATCTTCAAAATCAACAATTGGCTCGACCATTTCCGACGTCTTCAGTGAGTCTTCGATCATGTCAGGGATAATACCCCGCTTATTCATCTGAAAGATTTCTTTAGCGTGCTCTGGGGTGAGAGTCAGCATACTTATCCTTCCCCGGGTATCTTCATGCGAATAGTACATGTACTTCTTGAAAATATCGATTTTTACCAAGGACGCCTTTCCATTTCCTGACTTCAAGACCTCAGCCTTCATGGGGAACTGATCCAGCGCTTCGGTATACAGGTCCAGTTCGTAGTTAAGGCAACATTTGAGGCGCCCACATTGACCCGATAATTTAGATTGGTTGATCGCCAAATTTTGATAGCGGGCCGCCCGGGTCGAAACACTCTTAAAGGTAGTGAGCCAGGTGGAGCAGCAAAGTTCTCTACCACAAGAGCCGATGCCTCCAATACGGGAGGACTCCTGACGAGATCCGATCTGGCGCATTTCAATCTTAATCCTAAATTCCTTTGCATAGTGCCGGATCAACTCGCGGAAATCCACTCTACCATTCGCAGTAAAATAGAATGTTGCTTTCCTTTTGTCTCCCTGATACTCTACATCCCCTATTTTCATCTCCAGATCAAGCATTCTGGCTATCGCCCGTGCCCGTACCAGCGTTTTTTGCTCCAGCGCTCGCGCCTCTTCAAGACGTTCCAAATCCCGGTGATTTGCCCGCCGTAATACCGGATTTGATATTCGATCGGGATTAGTTCTTCTCTTTTTCATTTGAAGAGCGACCAATTGGCCGGTGAGACTGATCCTCCCAATATCATAACCACTGCCACTATCAACGACCACCATCTCCCCCGTATTCAGTAGTAAGTTTGGCGGCATTTTAAAAAAGTCTTTCCGGGCGCCGTGTTTGAAGCTTACTTCTATATATTCATACGTACTGAAATCCTCCAGGTCAGTTCGAGATGAAAGCCAGTCGTAAGTATTGAGTCGATTACAATCTCCGGTTTTGCAACCTCCATTATTGTTACAGCCTTTTGGCGTTAAGCCATCCTTATTTCCACAACTTGCACAACTCATTTCTTTTTTGATTTATGATGACGAGAGCATAGCCTTAAGGCCGGCTCTCTGATTATGTAATAGATAATGCATCCGGATACTACTGTCCAGAAGCAATATTCTACTATTTATGTTTCGCTCGATATGGAAGATGTTCTCTTCCATTAGTTCTATCATACCTTCGATAGACCCGTAATCAAGTAATTCACTCATCTTAGTCAATGCGACTTTTTCCTTTTCCAGCAGATGAATCCGGTGGGAAGCATCCAAGTGAAAAAGCAGCATTTCTCTGAGGAAATGTAGACCATAGTGCATAAAGGTCTTTTGCAATTCCCGGTTGAGTTTTGAATATTGATCTATCCAGGTATTTATCTCAAGACCTGCTCCTTTGTAGGCCAACCTCAGCCAATCTAACCACAGATCGGCGATCTTTTGGTTTGCATGTACCAACAAAGATTTGGCGGCATTTACGTTCCCGTTCGCAAGAAACGCAATTTGGGTCGAGGTATCACCATCAAGTTGATTTTCTTCCCTCAGAAAAGAAGCCAGTTCATGGTCCGGGATTGGTTTAAATGGAATGATCTGGCACCGTGAAAGAATAGTGTTTAAAATCGCTTCCTGACTTTCAGCCAGCAAGATAAACAACGTATTCTCAGGTGGTTCTTCAAGGATCTTAAGCAGCCGGTTACCTTGTGCACCCAGAAATTCGGCCATCCAGATGATCAGAATTTTATGACTTCCTTCATAGGTTTTCAGACCTAAGATCTTTAAGATACGGTCACATTCGCTTTTGGTGATATTTCCCTGTTTGTTTTCACCGTCCAGATTTCTATACCAATCCTGTACATCCTGATAGGGACCACCTGCCAAAAATTTTCGCCATTCGGGCAAAGAGTCCCCACTGGTCATCTTGCTTCCTATCGTGGGATACGTATAGTGAATATCCGGGTGAATGAAGCGACTTGCTTTGCGGCAGTGATTGCATTGACCACAGGCATCTTCAGAGGTCTTGTCCTGACACATGATGTATTGGGCCAGTGCATTGGCCATTGCCAGGGTTCCGAACCCAGTGGGTCCAAGAAACAACAGGGCATGGGGCAATCTTCCTTGCCGGTCAGATAGCCTCAAATAGTCCTTGATATCTTCCTGTGCAACAACCTGGCTGAATAACATTTAGATAGTTACTTGCTAATCCAAATCAGGCTGTTGATGTAATCGTAAAAATTTGTACGAGGACAAACTACACCAAAGTGTCATAGTAGGGTATGATCCTCTTTAAGATCTGTATATATATTTGATGCGGAAATAAAGTCATGCTGACTCTTTTCCTTTCAAGTATTCAAGTCCTATTACATCAACCTGCCAAAACCTGGAGTTGTAATAAAAACATAAAATTAGGAAAAATGATCACTGCTGACCAAAAACCTTTTTCTGATACGAGTTATTAAGATATTCAAAACCACTATTGTGATCAGGCGTTTCTATCTTTGATCACAAGAATCGATAGTTTATGAGAGTAGCGATCTTCAGAAGAGCTCATTTCAATGCAGCTCACCGGTTATATAATCCTGACTGGACCTATGATAAAAATCTGGAAGTCTTTGGAATTTGCACCAGTCCGAACTTTCATGGCCACAATTATGAGATAGAAGTCAAAGTAGTGGGTGAAGTGGATCCGTTGACTGGAATGGTTATCAATCTGAAAACGCTTTCTGAGCTCATTAAGACCGAGATTGAAGATCGATTTGACCACAAGAATCTTAATCTCGATACGGATGAATTCCGGGATTTAAATCCGACGGCAGAAAATATCTGTTTCGTAATCTGGAAAATTCTCAGTGAAAAGCTGGAAAGCAAATACGATGTTACTGTGCGCTTGTATGAGACGCCCAGAAACTACGTGGAATATCCTGCCTAGTACTTTCTGAGTCGGAAAGTCTTGATCACCTTATTTCTGGAGTCCAACAAACGGATAAGGTAGATATCTCTCTGTAACCCACTGACATTAAATTTAGAGCCGGGGTATACATTATATCTTCTCAACTCCTGACCGACAAGATTAGATACCGCTACCTGTTGTACCTGATCGTAGTCAGACAACTGGAAGTAATCAACCGCAGGATTAGGATAGATTTTCAGGGACTCCCGCTTCAGATTGAAAGTGGGTGACACCATATTGAAAAGATATTCTCCGGTCACCGAATTTTCCGGATCAGACACATCTTCCACCCTTACTTTAATGTTCGCACTTCCATCCAGACCACCTGGTCGGATATGTACATCAAGCATGGAGGAATCACCGGGGGCCAGCGTCAATAAAAAATCGGAAGGAGTAGAGTCGGTCTCCACAGAATAACAGGCATTGATGTCACAAATCGCACTCTGCCAGCCCATGGATATGGCCTCAACTTGACGAATCCATCTGATGGTGATGGTGTCTTCACCGGTATTGGTGATGTAGGAATGTGCTACAGTTTCAAATTCTACTGGATCAACATCTGTCAAAACCATTTCAGGGTTCAGTACCAGGGTGACCTGAGCCGAAATTTGAAAAACACAAAAAATAAATATGATCGAAAGTAAAATTTGCTTCATCCAGTACTTTTAAAAAGTAAACAAGATCGGGAGCATGTTCTCTTATTCCACTCTAAAATACAAGTTTTCCGCCATGTGTGCCATTGAGCAATTGGTTTTAACGTTTGCATAACGGCAATTTTCTGTTCGGATGTAGCCCAAAAGACATGCCAGATTCTTTTTTATTGATCATGACGGCAGAAATTTCCAAAGATTGTACCTTACTCTTTTAAAGTTTTCTCTGATATGAAGATGGTCATTTTGGGAAATGGAATAAGTGGCATCACCGCTGCCCGTTTCATCAGAAAGCTATCGGGGCATGAGATAATTGTAGTATCCAGGGAAACCGACTATTTCTTCTCCCGGACTGCGCTGATGTATTTATACATGGGGCACATGCGCTATCAGGATATACAACCATATTCACATGATTTCTGGGGAAAGAACAGAATACAATTGTTGCGGGCGGAAGTAGCTTCGATCGATTTTGAGAAGAAAGTTTTACACCTAAATTCTGATTTTAAGCCGGGTGATTCTTCATTTTCTACTTCTGAAACTGACCTCGGTTATGATCGTCTAATATTGGCCCTTGGATCTACCCCGAATAAATTTGGCTGGCCAGGCCAGGATCTTAAACGGGTACAGGGATTGTACAGCTACCAGGATGTGCTTTCGATGGAATCACATTCGAATGAAATTAGACATGCGGTCGTTGTCGGAGGAGGTCTAATCGGAATTGAAATGGCGGAAATGTTTCATTCACGTCATATTCCGGTGACCCTCTTGGTCAGAGAGAACAGTTATTGGGATATGGTTCTGCCACCGGAAGAATCCGCCATGGTGGGAAGACAAATCGCCAAGCATGGAATTGATTTAAGGTTAAATACAGAACTGAAGGAGATCCAGGGAAATCAGAAAGGGCAGGCTGTAGCGGTAGTAACTAACAAAGACGAAAGAATTGAATGTCAGTTTGTGGGACTAACCGCAGGAGTTCATCCTAATGTAAGATGGCTCAAAGAATCAGCGCTTGAAATTGATCGGGGAATCCTGGTCAATAGCCAGCTTCAAACTAACCTGCAGGATGTCTATGCAATCGGCGATTGTGCTCAATTGAGAACGCCACAGGCAGGACGAAAAGCAATTGAAGCTATCTGGTATACCGGAAGGATGATGGGAGAGGTGGCAGCGCACAATGTTTGTGGAGATGCCGTCGCGTATGACCCGGGTATTTGGTTTAATTCCGCCAAGTTTTTAGATATCGAATACCAGGTTTATGGGGAAGTGCCGGTAAAGTTACCGGATCATCTCGATAGTATCTATTGGGAGGAAGACGCTGGTGAAAGGAGCATCCGGTTGGTTTTTGAAAAGGTTTCCCTGTGCATAAAAGGGTTCAATCTGATGGGGATACGATTTCGACAGGAGATTTGTGAGAAATGGATCAGAGAAGAGACTCAGCTTGAATCAGTACTGGAAGATCTGGCCCTGGCAAGCTTCGACCCGGAGTTCTTTCCGCCATATCACCGGGAAGTGGTTAAAATCTACAATAAGCAGTATAACCGATCTCTGGCTCTCAAGAAAAAGAGAAAATTTGATATGGTCTATCAATTTTTAAACCGTAAACATGGCTGATCAAACCTATCCCAGTATGTCCCTGGCCGAACCTCACCCTCCCTTTGTCGGACCAATTCAGAAAATTGCTATAGCAATCGGATTGGTCGGTCTGTCCATGCTAATATTGGCATGGGCCAATCAACTTTCCGCTGGAGTAGGTATAAGTCTGGCACTAATTGTAATAGGTGTTTCACTGTTTGCCTGGAACAAGTATTCGGATCAACCAGCTGGAATAAAAAATAATGGAGTTTGGTTCAGTAGTTTGACAAGTAGAGGTTTCTGGGCCTGGTCTATCGGAATCCTGATCACTTTCTTCTATATCTGTTTATACTGGTATCCTCAACTGGTCGGATTGGGAACAGAAGGAGAAGAAAATAGTGGTCTGGTTGCTTTTTTTGACCCCCTCAGCATGGCGATCAAGGGACAGCCAGCAAGTCAATGGTTCGTCTATGGAGTTCTCTATACCCTGGCAATTCTCATTTTCGGGATCAAATTTATCCTCAAATACCGGCATAATCGATACCAGATTCTGAGAACGATTTCAGTTATGTTCTTTCAGCTCTGTTTTGCATTTGCCATTCCCGAACTGCTGGAGAGATTGAACCAGCCGGCAATGGACTTGAAAAATATGTGGCCCCTCAACTACTATTTTTTCTTTGACTGGAATCTGGACAAGTTGGTCCATGGTGGCAATCTTGGAATGTTTATGTTGTTCTGGGGTATCGCGATGATCATCCTGATTTCACCGGTGTTGACCTATTTTTATGGAAAAAGGTGGTACTGCAGTTGGGTCTGTGGCTGTGGCGGCTTGGCTGAAACCGCAGGAGATCCTTTTCGTCAACTTTCCGACAAATCACTAAGAGCCTGGAAAATTGAACGTTGGTTAGTACATGGTGTCCTGGTTTTTGTGGTCATTATGACAGCCATGGTCATTTACACTTACCTGACCGGAGTCAGCCAGATTCTCTTCCTCAACAGCTATAGTGTACGTGAGTGGTATGGATTTCTGATCGGTGCCGCTTTTTCAGGTGTGATCGGAGTAGGGTTTTATCCTTTGATGGGCAGCCGGGTTTGGTGCCGCTTTGGATGTCCGATGGCTGCGATCCTGGGTATTCAGCAGAGGTTTTTCAGTCGTTTTCGGATCACTACCAATGGAGGTCAGTGCATTTCCTGCGGTAATTGCTCTACATATTGTGAGATGGGAATTGATGTTCGATATTATGCGCAAAGAGGTCAAAATATTGTGAGAGCATCCTGTGTTGGTTGTGGCATTTGTGCCGCGGTATGTCCAAGAGGAGTTTTAAGATTGGAAAATGGAGCGATCGATATTCACGAGAGAACAACGAAGGTGCGCAATGTGCATGTACCTCTGAGTGAAGTCAAAATTCTTAAATGATAAGGCTCTATTCGATTTCGTACCGTACGGATCGATTTTAATGTCTGTCGCATTCAAGATCGGAATTACTAGAGTGAATTTCTCAATTGTTCGACCGGATCGATTTTTGCCACCCATCTGCTTTGAATGCCGATCGTAAAAAACCCGATTAATAAGGTGATAATACCGGCCAGGACAAAAACCCACCAGGAGATCTCAACATGATAAGCATAGTTATTCATCCAGATATGGAGAAGATAATTGGCAAGAATGGATGCGACGGGAATCGCCAATAAAATCACAATAATGAAATCTCTGGCAAATAGTAGGATTATATTTTGAGTTGACGCTCCTAAAACCTTGCGAATACTTACCTCCTTCAATCTTTGTTGGATTAACAACAGTGAAAGTGCGAGTAAACCCAGGCAGCCAATGACCAGAGCAATCACGGTAAAAATCATACTGACTATCTGAAAATTCTGGTCCCAGCTATAGAGATTGTAATAGGATTCTTTCACCTCCGTTGATTCAAAAACAGTGAGTGGAAAGAAGTCGTAAAAGGCATCTTTTACCCAATCATTTATGACTTTTACTGATGGGTTAGACTTGTATTTGATCGAAATGTAACCATCCACCGATGCCTCAGAAATATTCGTAAAATCCATCATAATGGGTGTAATGGGATGGTGAAAGGACTGTTGGTGAAAATTCTCAGTAACTCCGATGATGACTACTTCCCAACCGTATATATTGATCGTTTTGTTCAGGATGTCTAAAGGATCTCTTAGTCCCAGGAGATCTACCACTTTGCGATTCACATAGGCATATCGATTATTATCTAGTAACGTCCTATCCAGTTTGACAATAACAGGAAGTTCATACACCGGAATAAAATCAGGAGCAATGAAATTTCGAGAAAGACCAAAAGGAAATTTCTTTCCATCGATATTTGCCTGGCCGGTGTATTCCAGGGCATTACCTGGTATGTTTCTTGAAAATCCCACATTCGTAATAGATGGGTTCGATAATAAAAACTGCTTGAATGCGGGATAGGTCTTCTCGAACTGCTCCGGGTCAAAACCCAAAGGACTCCGGATACTTAATACGCGATCCAGATTGAACCCCGGATCTTTTTGATGGATATATTGCATCTGTTGATATCCAACGATCCCCCCCGTCATCAAGGTGAGTATGATGGCAAATTGGATTCCAACGAGGATTAATCTGACACGTATTCCCTTTGATTTAAAATCCTGAGTTTGTAATTGTAGAGCATTTGTATGCCTCGCCGTTATCCAGAATGCCGGAAACAAACTAAAAAGAATAGATCCGACTAAAATGACGGAGGTCAGAATGATACCCGGCTTCCACTGAAGCCAGGAAAAAATACCTTGATGCACTGGTATATTTAAATAAGGAAATAAAGATGGCTTAGCGATCAAGGCAACGATAATTCCGGTAATAATACCCAGGAAGTTCATGAAAAAAGAATGAACAAATATGGTTTGGAATATTTGTGCGGAAGTTGCACCCAGGATCTTTCTGACCGAAAGGGACGTTTCCTGACGCATGATACAGGTGCCAAATATGTTTAGGTGGTTGACCCAACTGATAATTAATATGAGAATCGAAATGGCAAAGAGAAACCAGATTCCTCTCACCGGATTTGTCCCGGCTAGATCATTGATCTCATCAGACGAACTGAGATGGAGTTTTGCCAGCGGTCTCAGAGTAAAAGAAACGTTTTCAGCTGTTTTTTCGGCATTCGAACTTTTCTCGACGAGACTCGTAATCAAATTGCCTTGCAGATCAGGATCAGTTGCTTTCTCTAACTTCAGGTAGGAATAGACATAAGGAATGTCCAATTCATTGTCACCGAAAACTTCAAAACCCCAATCCTGGAGGGTCCGAAAGGAGATGATCGATGAGAACTGCAGATGTGAGTTTGCGGGAGGATCTTCCACTATTCCAGCTACGGATAAGGGTTTGAAGTTCTCAAATAAAACCTCCTCGCCAATGACATTTGTGTTTCCAAATAATGCCAGGGCTTTGGATTGAGTGAGTAATATAGTATTCGGTCTCTTAAGAGCCTGCGGTGATCCAGAGGTAATTTCGAATGAAAAGAATTTGAAGAAGGAGGACTCAGCAAAGATAAATTGGTCATCACGTATTACCTGTTTTCCATGAGACAGCACCACATCATTTGCAATCCATTGTGCTACTCGGGTGTACATTAAAATTCCTGGCAATTGCCCGGTGATGCCTGGTCCCAGTCCAGCCGGGCTGAGAGCATTTGTTTCCATTGCATCACCCTCCCTTTGCAGGGAGGAGACACGGTACAGTTGGTCCAGGTCATGATGGAATCTGTCAAAGCTATAATGCCAATTGACATAATTACAAAGGAGCAAACTGGCCGCAACTCCTATCACAATACCGATCAGCTGGAGAATACTCAATTGCTTTTGTCTGGTGCTTTGCCTCCAGGCCTGCAGTATCTGTTTTTTAAATTGCATGCTTTGTACTTTCTCTCACAGAAATTTTGCGTTTGCACTCCTATACAAATACCGTGCATTAAGACCAAAAATATTGACCATAGATATCTTTAACGGGAATTGTGTCCGGTGCTTTGTTATCTTTTTCATTGAGCATAATGAACAATTATTTCATTGTGTGGAAGTGTATATCCTTCATCTACCAGCATGACCAGGATGGAGTCTCCAGCATGGCATTTGGACAGGACGTCTTCTACCGGTACCTCTTCGAATGTGTTGTCGGAAAAGGAAACTAAGGTATTGCTTGCACCACGTCGGATCGCAAGTCTAAACTTGATTTGTCCGGTCGGTTGACACTGCTCTGAAGATAGAATAACTGTTTGTACGGTGAAAGACCCCGTTACATTGTAGTCAATGATACACTGGCCATACTCCGAATATTCATCTACGACCAGATGATCGTCTAAGAAGACAGCGACACAGCTGGAAGATGTTTTCTGGCAGAAAACAATGGAGGAGAAGACCAGGAAACTGCAGAAGAGGATTGCTTTTCGAATTTTAGCAGACATTTTTCAAAGTTTTATTTATTCACTTCAAAAGTATTGTCGACTGTGATAAGGTAACTGAACGGAAGGTAAAAGAATGTAAATGATATGTAAATAGGGACTATTCCTATTGGGTTGATCGTTATTTTTGACAATATGCACAACTCTATATTCTCATTCTTTCTTATCCTGGCTTTTGGTTTTGCGTTGGAGATCAATGCGGATTCCAGCTGGACCTCTCATCAGGGTGAAGATTATTTTTTTGAACGGGTGAACCTTGCTTTGAGGAAAGCGGCAGATCAATTATTAAATCTGGCAGGTGATTCCACGAGTATGATCCCACCGGTCAGACAAATCATGCCGGCATCTTTCAGCTTAAGACTGGAGGGGAATATAGCATATGACAGTCTGCCTGACATCCTGGAAAATGCCTTGAGTACACATGGGATCAACATGCACTATTTGGTATCAATCAAGGATTGCGACGATGGGCAAGTCTTGTTGGGTTATAGTAGAAACGATCTGTATTCCAGTGTTCCCTGTGTGGGTCGTGATAGGTCAGAAAGGTGTTTTCAGCTTGACCTGATCTTTCCCTCTTCATTGGACCAGGGAAAGACGTCATCTTACGTGTACTATCTCGCATTAATCGGTTGTTTCTTGATCGGACTGATCTTTTATCAGAAAGTCAGGATTAACCCGGAAGAAAGAAGATCATCTCCAGAAAATAAAATCGATGGTGTTTGTTTTGGTAACACCATTTTCGATTCTTCGAACCAGTTGGTAGTGGTGCATGGAACGGAAAAAACCCTCACGTTCAGAGAGTCTAAGTTGCTTAGCTATTTTTTGAAACATCAAAATCAGTTATTGGAGCGAGACCAGATTTTGTCAGAAGTGTGGGGTGATGAGGGAATTTTGGTTGGACGAAGTCTCGACGTATTTGTGTCGCGATTGCGTAAATTATTAAGATCAGACAATTCGGTGAAGATTACGAATGTACATGGTGTGGGCTACCGTTTTGAGGTAGGTAGAGATATGGTATAAAAAAAGGGCAAGCGTTGATGCCTGCCCTCCTTTATATTTTTGATAGTCACATTAGCCTCCAAGTGCGGCAGCTCCACCAACGATTTCTGAAATCTCGGATGTAATCGCTTCCTGACGGGCTTTGTTGTAGCTTATTCTCAGGTCACGTAAGATTTCATCTGCATTCTCGGTAGCTTTATCCATGGCAGTCATTCGGGCACCATGTTCAGATGCATGGGTATCCAGTAAATATCGATAGAACTGGGTCTGCAGAATACTAGGGATCAACTCACCCAGAAGCTCCTGTTCATTAGGTTCGAAAATGTAGTCTGCTCTGGTTTGTCTTTCATTATCACTTGACGCTTCTTGCGGTACAGGTAAAAATTGTTCCGCTTCCGAGTACTGCACTGCGGCATTCTTGAACCGGCCATAACAAACCTCTATCGCATCATACTTACCCGATTCAAAATAGCTCATCAATAGATCGGGTACTTTGCTAACATTACTAAAACTCAGATCGGCGAAAAGATTTACATAATCACTCAGTATACGATTACTTTTCATGTGCTTCCGGAAAAAATCATATCCTTTTTTTCCGATCGGTAGTATGTCTACTTTTTCTGCCTGGGCCTGAGCAGCATATTTCGTATCCATAAGCCCCTGTGCTGCCTTAATGATATTTGTGTTGAATGCGCCAGCCAATCCCCGATTACTGGTTACTACGACAATCAGCACTTTTTGTACATCACGACTGATTCCAAAAGAAGAACTACTGTCACCGCTACTGTTGGCGAGTATGTGCGCCAACATATCATTTAATTTATTGGCGTAGGGTCGCATTTTCACAATGGCATCCTGAGCTCTGCGCAGTTTGGCAGCTGATACCATTTTCATGGCCTTGGTGATCTGTTGGGTAGAGATCACCGATTTAATGCGCTCCCGTACTTCCTTTAAATTTGCACCCATAAGATTATTTTACCTGGTCAAAAGATCTGGAGATTAATTAGGCGTATTGTTTGGCGATTTCGGCCGATAGTGTTTTTAACGTATTGGTTGCTTCGTCTGTCAACTTGCCGGCTCTAAATTCCTTAAGCACCTCAGGATGTCTTTGGCTTAGAGTATCCAGAAATTGTTCTTCAAATTCTCTTACCTTATCTAATGGTACATTTCTTAAAAGTCCATTGGTACCTAGATAGATGATGGCGACTTGTTTTTCAACAGGTACCGGTGAATACTGAGGTTGTTTCAATACCTCAACGTTTCGTGCTCCTTTCTGTAGAACCGCTTTTGTCGCGGCATCGAGATCACTACCGAATTTGGCAAATGCCTCCAGTTCCCGATATTGGGCCTGATCAAGCTTCAATGTACCGGCTACTTTCTTCATCGACTTGATCTGGGCAGAACCACCCACTCGAGATACGGAGATACCTACGTTAATTGCTGGCCGGATACCGGAGTTAAATAAATTAGACTCCAGAAATATCTGACCATCAGTAATAGAAATAACATTCGTGGGAATGTAAGCAGACACGTCGCCGGCCTGGGTTTCAATGATTGGCAATGCAGTCAATGAACCACCTCCTTTAACCAATGGCTGGCCATTTTCATCTTTTGCATTCTGGAGCGATTCAGGAAGATCGTTCATATTGCGAGCGATGTCATCGTTTGCAATGATTTTTGCTGCCCGTTCCAGAAGCCGTGAGTGTAGATAGAATACGTCACCAGGATAAGCCTCTCTGCCCGGTGGTCTCCTTAACAACAACGATACCTCACGATAAGCCACGGCTTGTTTTGACAGATCATCATAGATAATTAGTGCTGGCCTACCGGTGTCACGGAAGAATTCGCCAAGAGCCGCTCCGGCAAAAGGTGAATAAAACTGCAGAGGTGCCGGATCGGAGGCAGAAGCGGAAACGATGACTGTATAGTCCATTGCACCCCTGTCCTGTAAAACTTTCGCAACCTGGGCCACTGTTGAAGCTTTCTGCCCGGAAGCAACGTAAATACAAAATACCGGCTCACCTCTCTCATAGAATTCCTTTTGGTTGATGATGGTGTCGATGGCGATGGCTGTTTTACCAGTCTGCCGGTCACCAATAATTAGTTCGCGTTGTCCGCGGCCGATAGGAATCATGGAGTCAATCGCTTTGATACCTGTTTGTAGTGGTTCACTTACCGGTTGCCGGTAGATAACCCCGGGAGCTTTTCTTTCCAGCGGCATTGGGTATTTCTTACCACTGATTGGACCTTTCCCATCGATGGGTTCGCCCAATGGATTTACTACCCGACCCAGGAAACCCTCGCCGACATCAATTGATGCGATCTGCCCGGTTCTTTTTACCGAAGACCCTTCCTTAATCCCATCTCCTGATCCCAGGAGTACCACCCCGACGTTATCTTCTTCGAGGTTAAGCGCAATTGCCTGGGTACCATTATCAAACTGGACCAGTTCACCGGCCTGAACCTGACTCAATCCATATACGCGGGCAATTCCATCACCCACTTGCAGTACGGTCCCAACTTCTTCCAGTTCGGCTTCAGTTTTGAATCCTGAAAGTTCCTGTTTCAGAATTGCTGATATTTCATCCGGCTTTACATCAACCATTTTTTCCTTGTTTTTTTAAATTTTCATTTAATTAATTGCTAAACTGCTTCCGTAAATCTTTCAGCTTGGTGGCAATACTGGAGTCGTATTGTTTTCCCTCAAACTGGAGTGTAAAACCTCCCAGAAGTGAAGGATCGACCGATACTTCTAACTCCAGGTTTTTATTTACATCCGGTGATGCTGCTAATTTTTCCCTGATTGTAGCTAATGCATCATCACTCAGGGCAACCGCAGTTTTGATATAGACAGTTGAAATCTGTTTGTAGTCTTTGTATTGTTCAATAAATGAATCCACGATTTCCGGCAGATGATCTTCTCTGCCTTTTCGAGTCATAATTTCAAAAAAAGCAGTCGTGGTCTTTTGAATTTTGCCGGAAAATATCTTTCTGAAGATGGACAGTTTCTTGTCCATGGAAACGATAGGACTCTTAATTAACAAATAGAGGTCACGCGATTTTAGTGCAGCTTTGATGTAATTCATGTCCTCTAGAACGGCATCTACTTCGTTTCTTTCGATGGCTAAATCCAGTAGTGATTTTGCATAACGACCTGCGATTCTTTGTACTGACATTTCAGATAGTTTTAGGAGAGATTAAGGTCGTTAATCAGGTTGTTGACAAGCTTTTTCTGGCTTTCCTTGTCCTTTAATTCTTCTTTGAGCAATCTTTCGGTAATGTCGATTGCCAGCTGACCCGCCTGATTCTTTACCTCAGTAATTGCGTGTTTCTTCTGGTTTTCAATTTCCAGTTTAGCTTGCTCAAGAATTTTACTTGCCTCTGCCTTTGCTCCTTCCCGGGCTTCTTTCACAATACCATCACCAGTTTCTTTGGCTTCCCGCAGCATGCGACTTCTTTCTTCCCGGGCTTGAGCGAGCAGTGCTTCATTTTCGGCCTGCATTTTTGCCATCTCCTCCCTCGTGCGCACGGCTTCGTCCAGCGCTCCCTGGATGTCATCTTCTCTTTTCTTGAGTGCTTCTGCAATCGGGCGGAACGCAAACCGGCCCACAATGATCCAGAAAAGAGCAAAAATCACACATGACCAAAAGAATAAGCCAAACTCCGGCTTGATCACACTAAAATCAGCTAAAAAAATCATGGACATCTCTCTTTATTAGTTGAATTTGTTTTTCTCATTTAAGGGAGAAGCCGGTTCAACCAACCGTTGATGACCGGCTTCTCAAATCTTTCTGCTATTGTGCGGATACAGGCAGGATATAAGACACGATGATCGCGATCAGGGCAGCTCCTTCCACAAGAGCAGCCATCAGGATCATATTTGCCCGGATATCTCCTACAGCCTCGGGTTGACGTGCAATAGCTTCCATAGCTTTTGCACCGATATTACCGATACCGATTCCGGCACCGATAACTGCTAACCCCATTCCAATAGCGGCAATTGAACCAATCATTTTTAATTAGTTTATATAGTGAATTAATGATGATGTTCTTCAATGGCTGCGCCAATATATGATGCAGTCAAGATGGTAAAAACAAATGCTTGAATAAATGCCACCAAAAGTTCGATGGACATCATAAATATCGTCAGGGGTACCGAAACCACTGCTCCCAAAGAAGCTCCTCCAATACTTGCACCCGAATTACCAAAAATGAAAATGAGACCAATAAAGCTCAGTACGACAATGTGGCCAGCGGTAATGTTGGCGAAAAGTCGTAGCATCAAGGTGAATGGCTTTATAAATAATCCCAGGATCTCAACCGGAGTAATAATCACCGCCTTAATGGCAGCCGGGACACCGGGCATCCACAACACGTGTTTCCAATAATCTTTCTTCCCGTTTAAATTCACTACAAAGAATGTGAATAAAGCCAGGGCCATCGTGAATGCAAGGTTTCCGGTAACGTTGGAATTTCCCAGGAAAGGAATCTGTCCAAATAGATTCAGTCCGAGAATAAAGAAAAAGAGTGCCATGAGAAATGGCTGGTACTTTGCATAGTACTTCTCTCCCAGAAAAGGCTTTGCTACTTCATCCTGTATGAAGAGAAACATGGGTTCCATAAAGGACTGCAAACCCTTGGGAGCTTTACCTTCTCGATCTTTGTACCCTCTGGCCACTGCAAAAAACACCCAGGCCAGGAAGGCGAAAACCAGGAAAAGAGAAACTACATTCTTTGTCAGGGAGAAATCGTAAAAGGAGGTGATCCCTCCGCCGAATAAGCCCCCATCCATCGTACTTCTGCTCTCCAATTTATACGGATGCCCATCGTAGCATACATAACTGTCTTCTCCCTGGTGGGCAATTCCTCCAATTTCCACCTCCTCATTTGGAAAAGAAGGGTCAGCCACTCTCTTTACAGAACCTCCATCCAGCACATAGCCCTTGTATGCTTTGTGTCCTTCTCCGTGTCCCTGAAAATCAAAATCAAACCGACCGGAAGAAAAGATATCCAATCCATGATCAGGGGCATATAAAATGCAGGGCAAAGGAAAATTAAAAGGTCCGATCGAATAGACATTGGGATTGCCGATATGATGGAAAGCTGTGTTGGCCGGATCAAACTCTTCCTCATGATGGCCTAAGTGAGCACATAGATCTCCTTCATGGTGATCCATTTCATTGTGCGTTACCTCTTCATGATCGGAATTCTGATTTTCATGCTGTCCGAAATTAGGGTGTATTACCACTAACGACAATAATGCTGAAAACCAGAATTTGATGGGAAATTTTCTTTTAAAATCCATAGGTGTTTTGACCCTGCCTTAAAATTCGGCACAAAGGTATGATTTTAACCCTTTTATCGTAATCTTCCCCTTTCTTTTTTGTATCCCGGAGTGAAAAAATAAGATAATCAAACCGAAGAAAATTACCGGACTCATAGAAAATCGAAGCAGGAATATTTAGTAGGAGCAGCAATGCCGAACAACTTCAGACTTGTGCAGCCAATTAGCTAAGATATTTTCCGACAATGGGCATCCGCCTTCCCATGCCAAAGGCTTTCGAAGAAACCCTTAAAACGGGAGGAGTCTGGAATCGTTTAAATTCGTTGATATTTACTAATCGTAAAATTCGATTCACGAGGGCTTCATCATAACCCATGTCAATGATTTCTCTTGGTCCCAATTCTTTTTCGATGTATTCGTACAGAATGACATCCAGACTTTCATAATCAGGCAGTGAATCTGAATCTTTCTGATTCGGACGTAGCTCTGCACTTGGTGGTTTAACTATTGTATTATGGGGAATGATTTCCTTATCCCGGTTTATATACCTCGAGAGGGCAAATACTTCCGTTTTATAAAGATCTCCAATGACACTTAATCCACCTGCCATGTCACCATATAAGGTACCGTAGCCGACTGCTGCTTCGCTCTTGTTAGATGTGTTTAAGAGGATGTGGCCAAATTTATTTGACATTGCCATCAGTATTATACCGCGACAGCGGGCCTGAATATTTTCTTCGGTCACATCGAAGGGTAGGTCTGCAAATATTGGCTTAAGAGTTTCTTTGAATGCCTGATAAGTTTCCTCGATCGGAACGATGTCATATTGTAACCCCAGATTTTTGGCCAAGGTTATGGCATCATCTATAGAATGTTGGGAAGAATATTCGGAAGGCATCAAAACCACCCTCACATTCTCCTCCCCTAACGCATGGGCAGCCAGAACGGCAGTTAATGCGGAATCTATCCCTCCACTCAGCCCGAGAATAGCTTTCTTGAAACCGAGTTTGCCGAAATAATCCTTTATTCCCAATGATATAGCCTCGTAGATCAGTTTCAATTTTTCTTTAGGTTGCAGGATGTCTTTGCTATGCTGACTTATCTCATCCAGTTCAAATACCTGCACCATTTCACGGAAGTAAGGGAGCTCCACGACATGGCCTGTAGGTGAAATTGCCATAGAACCGCCATCGAAGATTATTTCGGTTTGTGCCCCCACATTATTGACATAGAAGATAGGCAATTTGTAACGAAGAGCGTTTTCACGAATGACATCTACCCGCTCCTGACTATGGGTATAGGAAAAGGGTGAAGCGGAGATATTGATCATGAGGTCCGGTTGTTCCGGCAGCATTTCATCCATGGGACAAATGGTGTAAAGGGGGTTTTCATTCCCAATATTCCATAGGTCTTCGCATATGGTCAGTGCAATCCGTTTACCCTTGTAGATGAACGTGTGAAATTCTTCCGCGGGTTCAAAATATCGGTCTTCGTCAAAGATGTCATATGTCGGCAACAAAGTCTTTTTTGCCTGGTGAATGATCTTTCCATCTACCAACACGAATGCACTATTGTGCAGGTCCTTTCCTTCTATCCTCGGATTGACAGCAGGACTGCCAACGATGATGGCGATGTCATGGGCCACCTTTGCGAGGGTGTCTACACTCTCCTGTGCCCTGCGAATAAAATCTCTGAACTCAAGGAAGTCACGAGGTGGGTAGCCACAGGTGGCCAATTCACCGAAACAGACCATATCGGCACCCTGTTTCTTCGCTTCTTCGACTGCACTCAGCATTTTTTGCAGATTACCTTCAAAGTTGCCAATGTGATAATTTAGTTGTGCAAGGGCAATGCGCATAATCAGATCAACAAGGATTAAGGGTCCAAAAATCGCAAATATATAGATATAAAGCCTGTGGCTGATTTCCAAATAGTTGGGTCTTCAACCTAAAAATAGGTCTGAACTTGCCCCTCATATATAAAAAAGGTATATGAATCTTTTGTAGTTTTGGGCACTGCACTAAGACAATCTAGAATCCGGATGAGCCAATTTATCGTTTCTGCCCGCAAATACCGACCCTTAAAATTTGATGACGTTGTCGGTCAGGAACATGTGAGCAAAACGCTTAAAAATGCGATAAAACAAAACACACTGGCGCATGCATTTCTATTTTGCGGGCCTCGTGGTGTGGGTAAGACCACCTGCGCGAGGATTCTTGCAAAAGTTTTGAATTGTAAGAATGTCACTAAAGATACGGAACCCTGTAACCATTGTGATTCATGCCTTTCTTTTGATCGTAATGCCTCACTCAACATAATTGAGCTTGATGCTGCCTCCAATAATAGCGTCGAACACATCCGGTCCCTTAACGAGCAGGTGAGGTTTCAACCACAGGAAGGGATGTATAAGGTGTTTATCATCGATGAGGTGCACATGCTGTCTTCCGCTGCATTTAATGCTTTCTTAAAGACCTTGGAAGAACCTCCATCCTATGCCATTTTTATCCTGGCAACCACCGAAAAGCACAAGATTATCCCGACTATTCTTTCCCGCTGCCAGATCTTTGACTTTCGCAGAATACGGGTTGATGATATTGTGGGACAGCTTAGGTACATATGTGAAAGTCAGGAAATCGAAGCCGAAGAGGAAGCGTTGCATTTGATAGCCACAAAATCCGATGGAGCGCTGCGGGATGCTTTAAGCATATTCGACAAACTTGCCAGCTTCGGAGGAAAGAAAATCACCTATAAGGATGTAATCACAAATCTGAATATTCTGGACTATGACTATTTTTTCAAGGTAGTCGAATCCATGCTCATGGGCGATGTGGCAGAAGTACTTCGGATATTTGATGAAATTCAACAAAAGGGATTCGAGGCAGACGCCTTTCTCAACGGTCTGGCTGAGCATTTCAGGAATCTTCTTGTTTGTCATCACGAAGCCATACACCATCTTCTGGAATTGAGTGACCCGGTTAAGATTACCTATCAAAACCAGGCAAAATTAACCGATGAAGCATTTCTGCTTTCGGCCCTCGATATAGCAAATGACTGCGATGTAAACTACCGGATGGCCAAAAATAAGCGACTGCATGTGGAAATGGCTTTGATCAAAATGAATTTTATCAACCAGGCCAGAAAGCAAGGAGCCGAACAGTCCATCGAAAAAAAAAATGAAATCGTAACAAAGGGTCCGGCAACACCAGTTCGTGTGGCCCCTCCTTCACCTCCCCGGCCCAAAGAGGAGGAGCTTTCTCCAGCAGATGCCAAATATTCCGGAAGTGATAATAAGTCAGATACAGCTAGTTCAGGAAAGAACATCTCTACACTGAACAGTACAGAGCTGGCCGAAGCACGATCCGATCAGGAAGACCCGGTTGTTTCTCAAATCGGAGAGGGACTCCCTTTTAATTTGAAGAAGAAAAAGGGATCGGGAAGTCCTGGATTGAATTCCCTAAGTCATTATGTCAAAGCAGTAGAAAAGAAGTTTGAAGAGACCCAAAAACTGGAGTCACAGGTGATTTCCGTTGAGCAGGTTCAGTCTCTTTGGGATGAATATGCCGAAAATCAGAATTCTCAGACAGTGAGGACCGTTCTCCAAAAGACTAAATTGAAGGTGAGCAACAATGCTATTGTCGCTTCAGTCGGAAGCATGGTCTCGAAATCGGTGATCCTGCAGGAAGTACCATTGATCGAAGATCTTCGCGGTAAACTCGGTTTGCCGAAACTTACGATAAGAATCGAGATTGATGAACGCAATATTGAAGCCTCGGAGAAGCCAAAATTGTTGACTACCAAAGAAAAATATGAACATATGTGCACGCAGAATCCACAACTGGCTTCTTTTCTTAGTCGATTTGGATTGAAACCGGACAATGATGTCTGAGCGATACCCAAAAAAGCACGTACGGATCTATTGCGGTGCCAGTGATCTTGCCAACATTTTACCATGCTTGCTGTTTCATGGCTAGCTGAAATTTCAGGCCTATGGATCAATCAAATTATTGGTACCTACAAAATATTGATGCAGTCGGCATTTTTTGTCCCGATAAGATGATGTCCCGTACGGATTTACATCAGGAAAAAACCTTCAAAAAAGGGGAATTTATATACCTCACCGATGATGACAGTGACAGGATCTATATGTTAGTAAATGGTAGAGTCAAGATTGGTACTTTTGGTGATTCCGATAAAGAGATTATCAAAGCTATCTTGGGTAAAGGTGAGGTTTTTGGTGAATTGGCCCTGGTATCAGAGGGGAAGCGTAAAGAATTTGCCCAGGCCATGGAGGAAACGGAAGTCTGTATTGTTAAAAAAGATGATCTTCCATTTCTTTTCAGAGAGAGGCCAGCTTTTCTGCAATTCTTTCTTCGCTTGTTTGGAAATCGGATCCTGACCATGGAGAACCGGTTGGAACGATTGGTCTTTAAGGATTCCCGGAGCCGGATTATTGATTACCTGCTTGAGCTCTCTGAGCACAAAGGAGAAAGGGTGGGGTATGAGATTGTGATCCGAAAGTTTATGACTCATCAGGAATTGGCAAATTTGACAGCTACCTCACGACAAACGGTGACTACTGTGTTGAATGATCTTAGGTCTAAAGAACTTATAAAGTTTGACCGTCGCCGGTTGTTAATCAGAGACCGGGATAAATTGGCTCAGGAATTATCTTAACGATCATATAGAAATAAGTTGTATCAATACATAAAACCGATTTTATTCAAACTTGACCCGGAGGTTGCTCATCATTTCACCGTAAAACAGCTTGATTTCCTGAGACGCATTCCATTCCTCTCTAATATAGCCCGGCATCAGTGGAGTTTTGATAACCCAAAGGTTCGAGTCCGGAAAATGGGCCTTGATTTTCGTAATCCGGTAGGTCTGGCTGCTGGATTCGACAAGAATGGAGCTTACATCGATTGCATGGACCTGCTCGGTTTCGGATTTATCGAAGTTGGCACCATCACTCCTAAAGCTCAATCAGGAAATGAAAAGCCAAGATTATTCCGACTTCCGGAGGACGAGGCACTGATAAACCGTATGGGCTTCAACAATGATGGAGTAGATGTGCTGGTTAAGAACCTGTCGCAGGTTCGGAAAAAAGATCTGGTCATCGGAGGTAACATCGGAAAGAACAAGGTGACCCCAAATGAACAGGCAGTAGACGACTACTTAATTTGTTTCAGGAAGCTTTTCGATCATGTAGACTATTTTGTGGTAAATGTAAGTAGCCCCAATACACCCGGGTTACGTAGTCTTCAGGAAAAGGAACCCTTGTCAGAGCTGCTCGGTGTCTTACAGTCAGAAAATCAAAAAAATGAGTCTCCCAAACCTGTTTTGCTTAAAATCGCGCCAGACCTGAATCTCGACCAATTGGATGATATTCTTTCGGTCGTTGAGCAACATGAACTTAATGGAATTATTGCTACCAATACCACCCTTGACCGGAGTGCACTAAAAACCAGTCAGGAGGAAGTGTTTCAAATAGGAGCCGGAGGCCTTAGTGGTGCACCTCTCAAAAAAAGGTCAGATGAGATTATTCAGTATATCCGGAAGAACACATCGGATGATTTTACGATTATCGGAGTTGGTGGGATCATGTGTGCTGATGATGCCTTGAGGAAATTGGACCTGGGTGCCGATTTGGTTCAAGTATACACTGGTCTGATCTATAGCGGGCCTACCCTGGTTCGTAAGATAAACATGGCATTGTCCGAAGTGGACTAGTGTTTTGCCTGATATTAGGTTAAAATGCTATGGCATCAATTTTGCTTTCTAGCAAACTGACCCTTGTGTAGAGATAAGTTGATGTTAAAAAAAGAACACTTTAATCAGACCATGAATAATAATGATACTAGATCGAATTTCAGCGATCTCAGAATCTGGGTGGTGATCATTTTGACGATCATCTTCCTGGCTTTTGTGATCAGGGCACCGATTTAAACCACCTTCAGACTCAAATCCAACGTCCCCGAAGAATGTGTTAGAGCCCCCACTGAAATGAAATCCACTCCGGTTTCCGCATAACATCTTACATTCGATAATGTAATGCCACCTGATGCCTCCGTCTCAAATCGACCCTGAATGGTGTCCACCGCTTCTTTGAGTAGGGGAATTTCAAAATTATCGAGCATAATTCTGGTTATGCCACCAGTGTTGAGTACTTCATGCAACTCCACTAGATTTCGTACTTCAACCGTAATTCCAAGATCGAGATCATGAGACTTGAGATATGCCTGTACATTGGCAATTGCCATACTGTGGGAACCGCATGCATCAACATGATTATCTTTGATCATGATCCAGTCATATAGGCCATTCCGGTAGTTGGTACAACCACCGATTTTAACCGCCCACTTTTCCATGAACCGGATCAGAGGAGTCGTTTTTCGCGTGTCAAGTATCTGGACCGGTAACCCCTCAATTTCCACCGCAAATCGGCTGCTGAGAGTGGCTATTCCGCTCATTCGCTGCATGGTGTTGAGCACCAGCCTTTCCGCTTTCAAGAGTGCCCGGGTATTTCCAGTCACAAAAAATACTTCATTTCCCATATCCACATCCGCTCCGTCCTGAATTCTAATATCAATTTTAGCCTCAGGATCAACATGCTGGAATATCCGTTTGGATAGTTCCACTCCTGCAATCACACCAACATCTTTGACCAGAAGTCTGGCGGTGGAGATGCTGTCCGGAGCGATACAGGCGTTCGAAGTATGATCACCCGATCCTACGTCTTCTGCCAGTGCATCAACTATGAATTTTTCAATGGTTTGCTCATCAATCATGGCATTCGCGTCTTGCTGATTTTAGAAAAAGTACGCGAATTTAAGAATTAAACTGTTGAGTGTGCCTTTGGAGTCCTCCTCCTCCCTGGTCCCATTGGCCAAAACCCGGTAACCATTATTGGCGGTAATGTCTGATAGACCTCTTTGCAAATGCAACCCAAAAGTACCATAGTGCTCCTGCATTGGGACAATAAGTCCTGCGCCGACTCCCCAGGCAAAATTAAAAGCCCGCACATCTTTTCCAATATCCTCCTTTTCGAGCAAGACATTGGTTGCTTGGATCGTTCCGGCAGATTTACTGATCAAACCAAGATTAAATTCTGGAAAGATGAGATATAGATCAAAAAGTTGGTTGGGTAAGCCGATCTGGTAACGGAGGCCGATGGGTATTTCGAAAAGCTGTAGAGAATACTTTATTTCAACATCATCGGGAAGAGGCTTGTCGCCGGTATTGTACTGCGGATCAGATAATTCTGAATCCGGCAATAAATTACCACCGAATTTATGCAACAGGGTGCCTCCCTGTGAGAAACTGAAAGTAGCACCACCGTAAAGAGCCATCCAATCAGTGACATAATATTCTCCCATGCCTCCCACTTGCAATCCCAGTCGAACTCCATTGCTGTTTATTAAGTTGTCTTTGCTTTGCATCCAGCCAACCGTAGGACTTACGATTATACCAAAACTGTTCTCATTTGTTTGAGTGTATACCAGATGGCTAACTATCACTATTAACGATAGGGCAGTACTAATTTTTTTCATAATATTTACCGTCGTACCTTCGAGGTTTTGAATGAGATAATATATAGCATATATTGTTGATAACCAATGATTAAATATATTTTTCCGGCACTTTGTCTTTTCTCGGTCTACTCCTGTCAAAACACTCAAGAAGCACCGGATGTTTCAGACATAGCTATTTCTCCGGAAGTGATCCGGTTTGAAAAAGAACTCTTTCAGGGGGATACTCAGAATGTTGAAGTTTTGATAGAGCGCTTGAGCCAGAAGTATCCGGAATTTAGTGACGTATTTTTTCAACAGATTATTGCCGATCCCACGTTTGATAATGATGTGACTAGATCTACCCGGTTCTTTGTTCGGGATTCTTTCATTAGGGCACTATATGCTGACTGTGACGACCTGTATCAGAATTTTGAACCCTATACAGCCGAGATAGAAGCGGGGCTTAAGTACTTCAAATACTATTTTCCGGATAAACCGGTACCAGATATTTATACCTGTATTACCGGGTTTGAATATGGATCATTTACTGTAGGAGATCAAATCCTGGCTATCGGCCTGGATTTTTACCTTGGATCAGATTATCCCAATTATCACCCAGATTTATTTCCCGTCTTCATCAGGCAGACAATGTCCAAAGAGTATTTGGTAGCCAAAAGTATGCAGACACTGGTTAATAACTATCATGGTGAAACAAGAGGAAATCGATTGGTTGACTACATAATTCACAATGGAATTGGATTATATGTAAAGAAGAAACTACTGCCTTTCTCTTCAGATGCAGTTATTTTTGAATATTCACCAGACCAATTGGAATGGCTGGAAGAAAATGAATCTCAAATTTGGGGATATTTTATTGAAGAAGACCTGCTATTAAGCAGCGACTATCGGAGTTTTCAGAAAATCATATCCCCCAGTCCCAATGTACCCGGTATGCCTCCCGATGCCCCCGGCCAACTAGGCAATTGGATCGGTGAGCGGATTATTGAATCCTACATGGATCGTCATCCGGAAACTTCGTTACAAACACTTTTACAACTCGATGATAGTCAGAAAATATTGGCGGAGTCTAGGTATAGACCCCGCCAATAAGTATCTACTTCTTTAGCGTTTATTTTCTGAATAAACCACCAAGCACCTTCATGCCCATGCCGGCGATATCATCCATTACACTGCCATCTCCATCTGCATCCAGCACTTTCTCGATGAGTCCCATTCCTTCTCTTTGCTTTGCTGCCTGGGTAACCGTCCCGGAAAGAATCTGAGAAAGACCTCCGAGATCGAGTCCATTCTGACGCTTGGTTTGGCCGAGGGTACCCATCACGATCGGAGCCAGTACTTTAAGCAATTCGGCACTTTTCAAAAAATCCAATCCACTGGTTTGGCTCACCATTTGCACAACATTGTTGGTTTTGCCTCCCAACACATGTTCCAGGATTCCCAGGCCATTTGTTGTTTTATCCCGTTGTTGTGCACCACCGATCAGATCCATGACATTGTTTAAGATACCCCCATCATGATCCCGGTCCAGTGCCTTCATCAGAGCCTGTCCGGACTCCGGCTTGGCTGCGTTGCGAGAGATGGCACTTACCAATGTGGCGAAAACTCCATTAGCAGCAGTGACCGTTTGTTCTTTATCTGCCCGGATCGTTTTACTGAGTTGATCAACCACCGGCTCACTCAGCTGGTTTTGTAAAAGTTCTAATAAATTCATTGTAGTTAATTAAATAAGATTATAGAAAAGATTGGTTTCAAAAAGATGGGGTTATAGAAACTTTATCCTGCAAAAATATCTTTTGATAACTAAATACAGTAGACAACGAGGTCAACGTTATATTTGACTCTGATGTTCCTCGCTCTGCGAGGTTTTTAATATCAGTATCCAATTATTTGTAATTTTGGTTTAAAATAAATAACAATGAGCCAAGTCATATTATTATTCTCCCTGGGTGGACCTGAAGTAATTGTAATTCTTTTTGCGATTCTTTTGTTGTTTGGGGGTAAGAAGATTCCGGAATTGATGCGCGGACTGGGAAAAGGTATAAAGGAGTTTAATAATGCCCGTTCGACAATTGAATCTGAACTAAAAGAGGGAATGAAAGAGCTGGAGGATGAAAAGAAATCAAGCAAGAGTTAAAAGGTGCATTTGAGAAAGAGGGCCACTTCTTTGATTATTCTGATTTTCGCCCTTCAAATTGCCTGTTCCACTGCCAAATCTAAGCTTACCCAAGACGGACAAATTTACAATACTGACTTTCAGTTTGAACAAGACCAGGTACTTGTACTACTGGTTGAACTACGTCCTAATGAAGCTTCATTGAGGAGGGCTCGCATTGTAGAAGGTAATTTTAAACCCAATGTCGAACCCTTACTTCAAAGGGAAGCTGTCAGAGTACAATATCTCGATGAGCGTGACCAGGTCTTGCTGGAAAAGATATTGGACCATCCTTTGTATCAATATAAGGAATATAGTAACGAGGAGGGTCAGCTTCAATATATCCGGATAGAAGGGGAAAAAGGCTCTCTTTTGCTTCGAACCCAATACAGTAAAGCCATCAAGGCAATTCGAATTGACTATGGCGAAGACAACACATACAGACTGGTCACCCAGATTCCCCTTGCGCTTACCGAAGACTAATTGGTATTCCCTGTTTCTATTGTTCTTTGGACTCTCTCTGAGCGCTCAACCTTTTCCCGTAGATACCATTCAATGGACGGGTCCGGCCGACCAACGAATAGACATGGTATTTCTCAGTGATGGCTATCAGCAGGAAGAATTGGAGCAATTTCGCAATGATGTTGATAAGGTAGCAACGCACTTCTTCAAACAAACGCCATTTCGAGAGTATAGAAATTATTTCAATTTGCTTGCTATCCGGGTTCCGTCAAAACAGTCCGGTGCCAAGAAAGATCCTGCGGATGAGCTTGATACCTATTTTGGGAGCTCGTATAATTTTGCTGGCATCGAAAGATTGCTGGTGCCGGGTAATTTAATCGCGGCTTTAGACATTCTGGTGGAACAGGTGCCGCTATTTGATCAGGCAGTTTTAATTGTCAATGATTCAAAGTATGGAGGCAGTGGAGGATGGTTGGCGACAACCTCCGTGCATCCCAGTGCGCCCGAGATCGCGCTGCATGAAATCGGGCATTCCTTTGCCGGACTGGCCGACGAATATTGGGCAGGAGAAGAATTTGCAGCGGAAAGTCCGAATATGAGCAAGGAAACTGATCCTGATCTGGTGCGATGGCATAATTGGTTGGGTGATGAAGGAATCGGGATCTATCCACATCAGGAAAATCAGATGTGGGTACGGCCCCATCAGAATTGTAAGATGAGAGTGCTAAATCCAGACTTCTGTGCGGTCTGCCGGGAAACACTGGTAAAACGAATTCATGCGCTTTCGTATCCGGTCATTTGGTTTGATCCAGATAATAAGGAACCAGTCATGGTCTCAGACACACAAACATATAGAGTAAATTTTCTCGAACCGATTCCAAATACGCTGAAAGTGAACTGGTTTGTCGATCAGCACACGTCTCCAGCATACAATTCACTCCTCGTTGAACGATCTCCCAACCAGGACACTATGTCGATCCAAATGTTTGTTGTTGACTCAACCAACTACATTCGGGATCTGGTTCATCTACAAAATCATACCTTCGAAATCGCCTGGTTGCAGACCTCTGAAGAACTCACAAAAGCACAAAGCTGGAACAAGCATATTCATGCAAATGTATCTCCTAACCCGGTAGATGAAGTCGTTTATATTTCAATCGAATCCTCCAATTCGCTCTCTGGCAAGCTCGAATGTGATTTATCCGATATTGAAGGCAATCTACTCTTGCAGTTTGATCTGAAAAGTGAACGGACTGCACTTCCGGTATCGCACCTGGTGCCCGGTTCCTACTGGATCAGGATTAAAGATGAATTTGGGCATGTTACGTTCAGATTCATAAAGATGTAGTACCCCTTTGCCACGTACTCCTGAATTATTTCTATTGCAGACTTTCTAAAAAATCATATCTTTGCCGCCACTTTAGAAAGTTCTTTGGTAATGAAGGCGCCGGATCAGTACAATCTTCCCTTAAAGTCCATTGGAGAAGGAGCAAGAATCTTTGAATTCGAGTTAGATCAGGATTTTTTCAAATCCTTCGAAAACGATCTCCTGGGGGAATGCTCAATAGTGCAGAAGGTCGAGGTCACAAGAAGGCCCGACTTCCTTATCCTATCTTTTTCACATGAGGGATTTTTGAAGGCTGATTGTGACCGGTGTTTGGAAAAGATCAGGATTCCGATTTCGGGTGAGAAGCAATTTATCCTGAAATTTGTTGATCAGGAGCAGGAAGATGAAGAAGAGGTTATTTACCTCCTGCGAGATGAAGACCATTTCGACCTTGCGCCATTGATCAATGAATTAACCACCTTGTCTATACCAATAGTCAAGGTATACGATTGTGAAAAAGATCCAGATGCACCCTGCAATCCGGAGGTGTTGCGTTATCTGGATAGCCACGAAGAACCTTCAGAAGGGAGATCCCAAATTTGGGAACAACTGAAAGATTTGAAATTAGAAGACTAAAAAAATAGTGTCATGGCACATCCTAAGAGTAGGGTTTCAAAAACCAGAAAGAGAAAAAGAAGAACCCATAAGAAACTAACTGCACCTCAGGTAGCAATTTGCCCTACTACCGGCGAGCCTCATCTTTTTCATCGGGCATATGAAGTCGATGGAAACTTATATTACCGCGGAAAGGTGTTGGCAAATCTGGAAATTGAAGAAGACTAGAAAGTCTCCTACATAAAAACTTTAGATCAGACTCTTTCCTGGTGACGGGAAGGAGTTTTTATTTTTGTAACCAGACCGCTTAATAACGGTTGGAAAAAACAGTACAACATGAAAAAGATCATTGAAACCAGTCAGGCACCCTCACCGGTTGGTCCCTATAATCAGGCGGTATTGGTAGGAAACCTCTTGTTTGTTTCAGGACAGATTGCGATAGTTCCGGCCACCGGAGAACTGGTGCAGGATGATATAGAGTCTGAAACACATCAGGTCATGAAGAATTTAGAGGCAATCCTGACCGAAGCCGGAGTTACCTTCGAAGAAGTAGTCAAATGCTCGGTCTTTGTGAAAGATATGTCACTTTACGGTCGTATCAATACAGTGTATGCTGCCTATTTCAACGAAAATACTGCACCAGCTAGAGAACTGGTCGAAGTAAGTAATTTGCCCAAATTCGTAAATGTGGAAATTTCCGCAATAGCACATTTAAAGCAATAGAATCATGCAGCATACGGTACTGTCAGGCATCCAACCGACGGGAAAATTACATCTTGGACGTTATTTCGGTGCTATCCAAAATTGGGTCGAATTGCAATCGAAGTATGACTGTATTTATGGCATTGTCAACTATCATGCGATGACAATGCCTTACCAAATCAAGAACTTAATCCCGGCTACATGGGATTTGACTTTCGATCTCATCGCCTGTGGTCTTAAACCCGAAAATATCTTCATTCAGTCCCTGATTCCGGAACATACCGAGTTGTTTTGGATTTTCAATACGATGACGGGATACGGGGAGCTAAAAAAAATGACCCAATTCAAGGATAAGAGTCTCCTGGTCTCCGAAAAAGGTAAGGATGCATTCATCTCAAGTGGTCTATATACTTATCCTGTATTGCAGGCAGCGGATATTCTGATATACCGGGCACATTACGTACCGGTAGGTAAGGATCAGGAGCAACACCTTGAACTGACACGCAATGTGGCTCAGCGCTTTAATCACCAGGTGGGCAAGGCATATTTCCATTTGCCGGATCCTCTATTTACCGAAATTCCCAAAGTAATGTCAACGGCTGATCCAACCCGAAAAATGAGTGCCAGCCTGGGAGCAAAGCATCACATCGACCTTTTTGCGACGCCGGATCAAATTATCAGGCAGATTAAATCAGCTGTCACCGATGCCGGTGAAAATCAGGGTGGTTCGATGAGTCCAGGAGTTGAGAATCTATTTGGTCTCCTCAAAGCAGCAGGTCAAGAAGCAGAGTATGAAGATTTAATGGAACAGTATAAAAGGGGTGATCTGCGGTATGGTCCGCTTAAGGAAGTTGTGGCAAACGCCCTGGTGCAGATGACTGAACCGATCCGGGAACGGAAGGCCGAGATTTTAGGCGATAAAAAAAGAGTAAAAGATCAGATTAAGGCCTCCTCTTCAGACATCAGGAAGCGAGCTCAAAATACAATTGCCGAAGTAAAAGAACTCGTGGGTCTTTTAAATGTCAAATTTTAACAGCAGGGAAAACAGATAGCGAACCATAAGCCATGAAGATAATCTGTATCGGAAGAAATTATGTCGATCATGCGAAAGAGTTAAATAACCCTCTACCTGAAAAACCGATCATTTTTATGAAGCCTCCCACGGCGTTGTTGATCGACGGCAGACCTTTTTACTATCCGGATTTTACCAGGGATCTGCATCACGAAGCGGAGATTGTACTTAAGATCTGTAAAAATGGACGACATATAGAACCTCAATTCGCCCACACATACTACCAGGAGATTGGTTTCGGGATTGACTTTACGGCCCGGGACATCCAAAGTGAACTGAAAAAAAATGGACATCCATGGGAGATAGCCAAAGCATTCGATTTTTCAGCCCCTATAGGCAGATTCATCCCCTTGGAGAAAATCCCTGATCCAAAAGATATTCATTTCGAGCTGACTAAAAACGGAGTCACGGTACAGAAAGGCTCTACCGCCAGTTTGATTTTTCCATTCGATGATTTGATCTGCTATATTTCCAGATATTTTCGATTACAAATTGGAGATTACATTTTTACCGGCACTCCCGCAGGTGTAGGTCCTGTAAGCGTAGGGGATGTCCTGGTAGGATCAATCGAAGGTGAGGAAGTATTCAGTTGTGACATCCGTTGACTTAATTGCTGGGGGGAAGAAAGTCTTTCTTTGGATCAATTAAGATTTACGGCAAGTATTTAATAATGAGCAATAAAATCTACCTTTAAGATTAATTTTAAAACACCACAAATTTTCAGATTAAAATGCCCTATTTATTTACCTCGGAATCGGTTTCTGAAGGACATCCTGATAAAGTAGCCGATCAGATCTCAGATGCGATATTAGATGCTTTCCTCTCTCAGGATCCCGATTCGAGAGTGGCCTGCGAAACCCTGGTTACCACAGGACTTACCGTGATATCCGGAGAAGTGACATCCAAAGCTTATGTTGATGTTCAGAAAACGGCTCGCGACGTGATTAAACGTATAGGTTACAATCACTCGGAGTATCAGTTTGATGCTGATTCCTGCGGGGTGATTTCGACGATCCATGAACAAAGTCCTGACATCGCCCAGGGGGTGGACACCAATGAAAAGAAAGAACAGGGAGCCGGTGATCAGGGTATGATGTTCGGATACGCCACTAATGAAACGCCGAGCTATATGCCTTTGGGCATTGAACTTTCTCACCTGATTTTAAGGGAACTTGCAGCCGTGAGAAAAGCAGGCAGGGAAATGACTTACCTCAGACCGGATGCCAAATCACAGGTGACTATTAAATATAGTGACGACCATAAGCCGATCGCTATTGAAACGATTGTGGTGTCTACCCAGCATGATGATTTTGGTAAGGAAGCAGCCATGCTTAAGCGGATCAGGAAAGATATTGAATCAATTCTTCTGCCCCGTGTCATAAAGAAATTGCCCGCGAGATTGAGGAAGCTTTTTGAGGCTAAGTATAAATTATTTGTAAATCCCACCGGCAAATTTGTGATAGGTGGACCCCATGGAGATACCGGATTGACCGGAAGAAAAATAATCGTAGATACCTACGGTGGAAAAGGGGCTCATGGCGGAGGTGCTTTTTCTGGTAAGGATCCTTCCAAGGTTGATCGATCTGCCGCCTATGCAACGCGCCATATTGCAAAAAATGTCGTGGCCTCCGGACTGGCAGATCAATGCCTGGTGCAGGTTGCCTATGCCATCGGGGTAGCCGAGCCCGTGGGTCTTTTCGTGAACACCTATGGTACTTGCAAGAAAGAGATCAGTGACGGAGATATTGCAACGAAACTTTCAGAATTATTTGACCTGAAACCAGCTTCAATCATTAAGCGGTATGGGCTCAAGAATCCCATATATTTTGAAACGGCTGCATATGGTCATATGGGACGAAAACCCCAGAAAAAGAAGGTTATCCTGGGCTTGAATGGTAAATCTAAGGAAGTTGAGATAGAGACCTTTACCTGGGAAAAACTGGATATGGTCGATGCCATCAAAGAAGCGTTCGAGCTTTAAGAATAGGCACATCCTGAAAAAAGGTCCATCGAGATAAATCTTTCCATCAGGAGAAACAAAGGAGACTGCTTACGACTTTAAAAATTGAAAAATGACAAAATTACGAAGCCAGGACTGGTTCGGGTTGAAGGGCAAATATGGATTCCTTTATCGGGCATGGATGAAAAACCAGGGTATCCCGGATGATGAATTCATGGGTAAACCGGTAATCGGTATTTGTAATACCTGGTCTGAACTTACGCCTTGTAATGGTCATTTTCGGGAACTCGCAGAAGCAGTAAAGAAAGGGGTTTGGGAAGCCGGTGGATTCCCGCTTGAATTTCCAGTCATGTCATTGGGGGAGACTCTGATTAAACCCACTGCCATGCTTTACCGCAACCTGATGAGCATGGATGTCGAAGAGTCCATCCGGGCCAATCCCATAGACGGAGTCGTTTTGTTGTGTGGATGTGATAAGACGACACCGGCTTCGGTGATGGGAGCCTGCAGCACGGACATACCCTCCATTGTGGTCTCAGGAGGACCAATGCTTACAGGTAAATATGAGGGTAGAAGTATTGCCACTTCAGACGTATGGCGATTTGCAGAAGGAGTAAAACAAGGCACTTTTACTGAGGAAGCCTTCAGGGAAGCTGAGGCTTGCATGTGCCGGTCTGATGGTCATTGTGCCGTCATGGGTACTGCCTCCACCATGGCTTGTATGGTGGAATCTCTGGGGTTGACTCTGCCGGGCAATGCAGCAATCCCCGCAGCCGACTCCAGAAGAAAAGTATTGGCGCAGTTCAGTGGTCGTCGAATAGTGGAAATGGTCAGAGAAGACATGACTATTTCGAAAATACTTACACGTGAAGCCTTCGAAAATGCAATAAAGGTAAATGCAGCAATCGGCGGATCCACCAATTTTGTGTTACATCTGCTAGCCATAGCGGGTAGAATGGAAATACCGCTTACCCTGGATGATTTTGACCTACTGGGTAGTAAAATTCCTCTGCTGGTCAACCTTCAACCTTCGGGTGAATACTTCATGGAGGATTTCTATTACGCCGGAGGGCTGCCCGCAGTGATAAATCAACTTCAGGATCATTTACACTCTAATATCATCACGGTGACCGGTAAGACCGTTCAGGAGAACAACGCGGGAGCCAAGATTTACAGTCCGGATGTTATCGCTCCAATAGAAACCCCATTTCAGGAGCACGCCGGAATCGTTGTGGTGAGGGGTAACCTGGCGGAGAGAGGCAGCGTCATCAAACCTTCTGCAGCCACCAAAAATTTGATGAAACACCGGGGTAAGGCAGTGGTATTTGAAGATATTGAAGACTATCATGCACGGATCAACGATGATGATTTGGAGGTGAATGCCAGTTCTGTCCTGGTCCTTAAAAATGTCGGTCCAAAAGGTTATCCCGGAATGCCGGAGGTCGGTAATATGGGACTACCAAAAAAGCTTCTGGCAGAAGGCGTAACGGACATGGTTCGGATCTCGGATGGAAGGATGAGTGGAACCGCATTTGGTACCGTCTTTTTGCATGTGGCCCCGGAATCAGCCGATGGGGGTAACTTAGCCCTGGTTCAAAATGGCGATGAAATCGAAGTTGATGTCGAGAAAAAGCTGTTGCACTTACATGTAAGTGATCAGGAACTACAGAAAAGACGTGCAGAATGGCAAGCCCCAGACTTGGGTTTCCACCGGGGCTACATTGGACATTATATTAAGCATGTCCAACAAGCTGACCTTGGAGTCGACCTGGATTTCCTGCGGGGAAAATCAGGAAATGTGGTCATCAGGGATTCGCACTAAGTAGCCTTTCTTCCCACAATTGGAATTGGGAGTCAACATTGGATTGAAATTGCAAAGCTTATATCTTAAATTGTAGCAATTTATGCCTAAGCTGATTGGACTAATCTCATTATCCGCAATAATTACAACCTTATTTTTATTGCACGCCTGTCAGTCCATTGTGCCGGACGAAGTGATCAACTATGAAGACAAGATACCGGAAGTAGTCGATTATAATTTTCATGTGAAACCTATTCTTTCGGACCGTTGCTTTAAATGTCATGGTCCGGATGCAAATCAACGGAAGGGAGATCTGAGATTAGATCAATCAGATGATGCCTACAAAGAAAGCTCCGGAAGTGACAGTCGTGCGAGATATGTTATTCAACCGGGTAATCTCGGAAAAAGTGAATTTGTGCGAAGGATATTGTCTAATGATCCTGACTACATCATGCCCACTCCGGAATCAAATCTTACACTGAGTGAAAGGGAGAAAGCAATCCTTGTACGTTGGATCGAGCAAGGAGCGGTTTACAAGGAACATTGGGCCTTTGCCGGGCCCAGGCCACCTGAAATGTCCGGGTTGCCTATGAATGATTGGGTTAAGGATGATATCGATCGTTTTGTGCTCAGGCAACTGGAGGAAATAGGATTGGCGCCTTCACCGGAAGCGGCCGGGGATGTTCTCCTGCGTCGTATTGCTCTTGATCTCACCGGAATACCACCTACCCCGGATGAGCAACTTCAGTTTATCGCTGAAGATAATCACCTGGCAGATCTTTCGAAGACAATTGACTACTACCTGGGTAAACCTCAGTATGGAGAAAAAATGGCGATGGAGTGGATGGATGTCTCCCGTTATGCAGATTCACACGGCTATCAGGATGATGGCATGAGAAACACCTGGCCCTGGCGTGATTGGGTCATCGATCAATTTAACCGTAATCTGCCATATGATACATTTTTGCTCTGGCAATTGGCCGGAGATCTTCTTCCCCACCCAAACAAGGAACAACTTATAGCCACCTGCTTCAATCGTAATCATCCCCAGACCCAGGAAGGAGGGGTCGTTGACGAGGAATACCGGGTAGAATATGTAGCCGACCGAACCAACACCCTGGGTAAAGGAATACTCGGATTGACGCTGGAATGCGCACGCTGTCACGATCATAAGTATGATCCCATCACCCAGAAGGATTACTATTCGCTATTTGCTTATTTCAATAATAATAACGATTCGGGGATAGTACCTTACAACGGTGAAGCTGCTCCCACGATCATCCTTCCTGCACCGGAAGCCAAGAGAAAACTGGCTGATCTAAATGAACAGATTGCTGCATTGGAAGATTCACTTATGGTGACAGAGCAGTATAGAGCAGATTTCATTGCCTGGAGAGATGCCCAATCTGATTTATCCCAGAAGATCAGGGAGCTTCCAGGTATGGTGGCTGATTTCTCATTCGAAGAGGAAGTAAAAATAGATAAATACCGTATCCACCTGGATAAAGGCCCGGCCAAAGATCGTCCTTCCGGAGCAAAATTCTCGCCGGTATATACCTTCTACAACAAGGTGAAAAAAGAACAAGATGCACAGAATTGGGGACACCCTGATGATCGCCCTCAGGTTGTGGATGAAGGATACCGTGGGAAAGGAATTCAATTTAATGGTGATGCAGGTGTACGTTTCAACCGCGATCTGGACTTTGACCGTGACCAACCGTTTTCGGTATCCCTTTGGGTTAAATTTCTTAAAAAGAATGAAGAGGGACCCATATTCGGGAAGACGAACGGTGACTTCGAAGGTTACCGGGGTTGGTTATGTAAACTGAATTCTGATGGGACCCTCTCATTTCAACTCAATCATGTATGGCCGGACAATTGCATCGATTTCCAAACCACGGAACCGATTAACATCGGTGAGTGGACTCATATCGTAATGACCTATGACGGGAGCAGTAAAGCGACGGGGGTAAGATTTTACTTAAATGGAGCAATACCGGAATATCGATTACATGCGGATAAATTGGAGAAAAGTCTACTTCACGGAGTGAAAGGCACAAATTGGTCCGATCAACCTTTTCTCCTGGGCATGGAATTAAGAAAATCCATCGAGAATATGATCGCAGACGAACTGAAGATCTTCAAAAGATGTCTGCATCCTTTGGAAGTAAAGTATTTGAACCAGGGTGAGATTCCGGACAATGCCTCTGACGAAGATTGGTTTGACTATTATCTGACATCCGGCCAAAATATTCGACTGGAATCCATCAGAAGTACCTTGCAGGAATTGCGATGTCGAGAAAATCTCTTAATGACAGACCAGCCCGAAGTGATGATCATGCAAGAGAAGAAATTTAAGAGGGAGACCTTTGTTTTGGAGCGGGGAGCATATGATGCGCACGGAGATACAGTGAGTCCGGCAATACCTGAAGCCTTAAGAGGGGAGCAAAACACCGAACGCAAGGATCGGTTAGGACTGGCTCAATGGGTGATCAACGCAAGGAACCCACTGACGGCTAGAGTCCAGGTCAATCGCCTCTGGAAGCAATGCTTTGGAGAAGGACTTGTCAGTACTCAGGAGGATTTTGGAAGCCAGGGAAGTCTTCCTACCCATCCGCAATTGTTAGATTTTCTGGCATTGAGGTTTATCGATCTGGATTGGGATGTCAAAGCACTATTAAAAGAAATAATGCTTTCAGCTACCTATGCACAGTCCTCAGGCACATCGGAAGAAATGATGGAAATTGATCCGGAAAACAAATATTACGCGAGATATCCTGCGCACAGGCTGAGTGCCGAGACCATTCGGGATCAGGCACTTGCTGCCAGTGGACTGCTGGTTGATGAAATCGGCGGACCCAGTGTATATCCCTATCAACCGGAAGGAATCTGGGAGGCACTGGCCACGCGAAACGCTACCAGATATCAACAACAATCTGGTGATAGCCTCTACCGTCGCAGTTTATATACAATCTGGAAACGTAGTTCTCCCCCACCTGCTATGTTAAATTTTGATGCACCCGATCGCTACTATTGTGTAGTAAGAAGGCAGAACACTTCAACACCCCTGCAAGCACTTGTACTGATGAATGATCCCCAGTTTGTCGAGGCGGCGAGAGTCCTGGGAGAGATCATGACAAAGGAGGATTTACCGGAAGATGCAATCAGACTCGCATTCTCGAGGCTTTTATCGAGAAAACCCCGACCAGAGGAGGAACGGAAAATGTTGGAACTATGGAAGGGACTGTACGATGATTTCTCTGCCGGGAGATCAGATTCGGAAGACATACTTTCAGTGGGAGACTCTCCATATAACCGGTCTGTCGACCGGGATTCACTGGCAGCTTTTACTATGCTTGCCAGCACCTTGATGAATTATGATGATTTCGTAGTAAAAAGATAAAGGATGAATGAATTTTTTCCTATTTCCAATGCACTAAACCGGCGGACATTCCTGAAAAATAGTCTGCTGGGATTGGGAGGAATTGCTCTTTCTGCAATGAATGGGAAAGGTTCAATTCCTGGGACAGAACTACCCCATTTTGCGGCAAAAGCAAAGAGAATCATCTACCTGTTTCAAAGTGGGGCACCCTCGCAAATGGAGCTGTTCGACTATAAACCATTATTAAAAGAGCGATTTGGCGAAGAGTTGCCGGATTCAGTGCGGGGTGGACAACGGGTAACAGGGATGACCTCCAACCAGCGCTCTTTTCCCATAGCTATGGGAGATTTTACCTTTGAACAGTATGGACAGAGCGGAGCCTGGGTGAGTAATCTTTTGCCCTATCATCAAAAGATTGTGGATGAATTATGCTTTATCAAAAGCATGCATACCGAGGCAATTAACCACGATCCGGCAGTGACTTTTGTCCAGACCGGATCTCAGCAGGCAGGACGTCCCAGTATGGGATCATGGATGAGCTACGGGCTGGGAAGCGAAAACGAAGATCTTCCGGCTTTTTGTGTCTTACTGTCCAGAAGTACCAATTTTGACCAACCTCTCTATGCAAAGTTATGGGGAAATGGGTTCTTGCCTTCTGAACATCAGGGAGTCATGTTTCGGTCTGGTCATGAGCCTGTACTATACCTCAGTGACCCGGATGGACTTGATCGCAAAACAAGGCGCCTCATGCTCGATCATTTGGCTGCTATGCATGAGAGTCAATATGAACATTGGAAGGATCCTGAAATCTTGGCAAGAATTAATCAGTATGAGATGGCCTACCGGATGCAGATGTCAGTACCGGAAACTTTGAAAACCACTGATGAGCCGGAACACATCTATGATTTGTACGGTGAAGATGCACGTAAACCCGGAACATACGCCCATAATTGTCTACTTGCCCGTAAACTCATAGAAAAAGGGGTGCGATTCGTCCAACTTTATCATCAGGGATGGGATACGCATGGAAATCTTCCAAATCAGATCAAGTTGCTGGCGAAAGATACCGATCAGCCTTCGACTGGATTACTAATAGATTTACAACAGAGGGGCCTCCTGGAGGACACGCTGGTGATTTGGGGTGGTGAATTTGGACGAGGGTGCTATTCGCAGGGCAAACTTACTCCGGACAATTATGGCCGGGACCACCATCCACGCTGCTTCACTATCTGGATGGCCGGAGCAGGAGTAAATAAAGGTATGACCATTGGGAAAACTGATGACTTCAGCTATAATATCGTGGAAGATCCGGTACACGTTCACGATTTTCAGGCTACAATCATGCACCTGATGGGAATTGATCATGAAAGATTCACCTATAAATATCAGGGCAGGAGATTCAGACTCACGGATGTACATGGGACTATTGTAAAGAAGGCGCTGGCTTGATCACATCAGTTTCTCAAACAATTCGATGTATTGATCAATTAGTTTGGCCGGATTATATTTGGTAACGTGTCGATGCAAATAGCCTGTTGATCTACGGGATTCTTCCCATTGATCGAGTAGTTTCCGTGTCTTGACAAGAAGATCATCTTCACTTATATAGAGATGTTCCGCATGATGGCTTTCGGGTATATGTTCGGGAAAGGCAAGCCGGTTAGGTAAAAGAGGATAGCATTGGGCGATAATGGCTTCCACCACCGAAATGCCAAAAAAATCTTGTTTGCTCGTCGAAATAATGATGTCTGACTTCCAAAGCCACTGGTAATAATCCTTTCTTTCGGGAATGAAGCCCCAATGCACAATCCGGTCTGCCAAAGGTGAATGACGAATCGCTTCAAAAATAGGGGGAGACCGGTGGAAGTGCTGGCCCAGGATTGCCAGCTGAAACGGCTTCCCTTCGGCCGCAATTTGTCTAATCACTTTAAAAAATAAGTCGGGATCTTTATCATATTCCCATCGATGGTTCCAAAGGATGACCGGTACCTGATTGGAGAACTGCTTTTTTTCCTGCATTAGAATTTCAAAATCGATACCGGGATAAATCACTGATGATTTATTATGCAGTTGATCTGGAGATGTAAGGAGTGTCCCACCGGGGAATTGCTTCAAGAAGGGAATGAGAGCATCAAGGAAAACTTGACGATGAAATTCTGAATTGAAGAGGATCCAATCTGCCAGAACCGCACTACTGAAGTTGATAAATGCATAGTGGTTGTCAAATTTTTTTTGCCGATCCATATCCATTCTGGAGACAGGATAGGTGAGTTGGTTTTCATGAAAATAGATGATTACCCGACAATTCTTTTTAAGATGACGACGGCAATGCGCCATGAAAATATTCAGATCCAACATTTCTGTTGCCAGAATCAAATCGGGTACAAAACCACTATTGATCAATTTTTCAGCTAGCTCCAGGCTACCTCCGTGCATCCGCCATTTCCAGTGATAGGGGGGGAGCGTCAGCTTGAAAATCTGATGTGGAAGGCCTTTGCTCAGGTGGTCCAGCCATAGCTCATGACTGGGGGTGAGATAAGGGTCTATGATCAGTATTTTCATTTCACATTCTTGGCAAAGAAACTATTTAGCTAAATTTATTTCTTATTGTTCTTTTCAGAACCACAATGAAAGAAAAATCGCTGGCCCCGTACATACATCCTCAGATCAAAATCCTGGAGGAAGAATTGCACAACAAACAAGTGCAGTTAAACTTCTTAATGCGCATCACTCAGGCCATCAATGCCAATATGTCTCAGAGGGATCTCTTTGAGATGTATGCACAATTCCTTCACCAAGACCTGGGAGTAAATCGACTGGCGATGCTCTTTAAAGAGCCATTGGGTTGGAAATGTCATAAAGTGATTGATTATGAACCCAAGGAAATTGAGCAGCTCGCAAACATTCTCGTAAGAAAGTACAAAGACTTCTCCAGATTGGGTGAGCTTAGTCCCGAGCTACTAAAACCATTTGAACTGGTAATTCCGGTTTTCCATAAAGACGATCCCCTGGCCTACATCTTGGTTGGTAAGATCAATCAGACTGAAGATGCATATGATCGTTTTAAGTTCATGATCAGTATCACGAATGTAGTTGCCGTAGCAATTGAGAACAAGAGGTTGTTTAACCGGCATGTTGAGCAGGAAGCTTATAAGAAGGAGCTCGAATTGGCTCAAAGAGTACAAAAAATGTTGATTCCTTCAGAGTTTCCTGAACTTCCTGCAGTAGAATTATCCACGATCTACCGACCCCATTCCGATATCGGAGGCGATTACTTTGACTACTTCATTCTGGAAGATGGTAATCTTATCATTTGTCTGGCCGATGTTTCGGGCAAAGGTATCCCGGCTGCAATTTTGATGGCTAATTTTCAAGCTACCATGCGTTCAGCTGTAAAGATCTATCACCAGTTAGATGACCTGGTACAACATATCAATACCAATTTGGTTGGAATCACCAAGAGTGAGCGAATCGTAACGTTCTTCATCCTTAAGTTCGATCCGGTAAAGCGTGAAATCCGTTATGTTAATGCCGGTCATAATCCCCCTATCTACATAAATGGACATAGTACGGAACTGCTCAAAAAAGGTTGCCCGATACTTGGAGCAATAGAACATCTCGACAATATAGACGTTGGAACCATTGAAATTGGTGATAGCGAATCACTTTTTGTACTTTATACCGATGGCCTCACCGATTTACGTGATATTCATGGTGCGTATTTTGATGAGGAAAAGCTAATACAGTTTAGCGAAAAGCATAAAAGAGTATCAGCAGGTGATTTCAATAAACAACTTCTGGAAGCAATGGAAAAATTTAAGGGACAGCGGGCATATCCGGATGATATTGCAGTTGTCACCTGTAAAATTAAGGCCAGATCTGAATAAAATCGGGCCATTCGAACGTTTTAATGTAATAGATGAAGAATAAGAATGTAGCTGCTATACTAGCTTTTTTTGGAGGATTTGTCGGCTTGCATCGATTTTATTTGGGGCAAGTGGGTCTCGGTGTAGTGTATGCATTGCTATTTGTGACCGGAATATCCGTTATCCTGGGTATCCTGGATGGCATTATTTTTCTGACTATGGATCAACATGTTTTTGATGCCAAATATAACCGGAGATATGGATTCGAAGCCAGAAGGGATACGGACTTTCAACGTCCGGGACGCAGAGCTACCAGCTATGAGCGATATCAGAGCCAGAGAGCACCCCAACGTAAACCAAGAGCAAAGCGACCGGTGAGACGACCTTCTTCGCGAGTAAGGAACAACCCCTTCAAACTGGCAGGTATCAAGAAGTTTAAGGAATTTGATATTGAAGCGGCGATCGAGGATTTTAAGCAAGCCCTTAAAATTGATCCAAACGATCTAACCATTCATTTTAATCTCGCTTGTGCATATTCTCAGACAGAACAAGCTGAGAAGGCGTTCGAACATATAAGTCGAGCGGTAGAAATGGGGTTTAATGACTTCGGCAAGATCGATTCGCATGATGCGCTCGCTTACATGCGGATTCAGCCTCAATGGGAGGAATTTAAGACCAATGGATACACGTTAAGAAAACAACTGGCTGCTCCGAAGGAGAATTTACTGGATAATGATCTTCTCCTTGAACAACTTAAAAAACTGAATGAGCTGAAAGAAAAGGGGCTGATCACGGAAAAGGAATTTATAGAACAAAAAAGCAAATTAACCAGGCAGTAAATAGATGAATGCAATAAACTTACTTTCTTATTCCATTCCGCTACTAAAAACATCAACAACCGGGCGAGAAGCATTGGATCTCATGAGTGATCACTTTGTTCAACATCTACCGATTGTCAATAATGAACAATTGCTTGGCATAATATCGGAAGACGATATTCTGGAGAATGACGAAGAAGAGTCAATAGGATCCTATCAACTATCAATTCAGCAACCCCCGGTGAAATCGTCCGACCATATCTTCGATGTTATGGCCCAGATCGCCAGGTCCAGACTGACGGTAATCCCTGTGGTCGATGATAGTGACAAATTTCTTGGGGTAATCAGTCAGCAGGATCTCCTGAAATATTTTGCTGATAGCTATTCTTTTAGTGAAACCGGTGGAATCATTGTTTTGGAAATGAGCAGGACCGATTATGCTCTATCAGACATATGTCGGGTCGTGGAAGGAGAAAATGTCGCTGTTATCTCCAGCTTTATCTCCCGGGCAACGGAGGAAAATCAGATCAATCTACATATAAAAATAAGTGACTCCGAAATCTATAGAGTCATCGCTGCATTAGACCGGTATGGTTATAATATCGTTGCCAGTTACACCGAGCAACCTGATACTGATGTTTTAAAAGACCGCTTCGAGTCATTTATGCACTATCTTAATTTTTAATGCCATCTGACTGTATGGTAAATCAGCAAAGTAGAAGCCGCCGGTGCACTCTGCTCTGGCTTTTGTGCGCCTTCTTTGTGCCATCTATAAGGGCACAATCTGATTTCATTATAGTGCAGAGTCTGGAAATTAAGGGAAATAAAAAAACCAAAGAAGCCCTCATTCTCCGCGAAATGGACCTGGGTATAAATGATACACTTCATATTGCCAATGTCTCAAATCGATTTGAAAAGAATGAGAAATTACTGATGAATACCGGGCTATTTAATCAGGTAAATATTAATATAGAAAACTGGAATGAGGAGGTCATGGCAGTCGATCTCACGGTAGAGGTAGTCGAATCCTGGTATATTTTTCCGTTACCGATTTTCAACCTGGCTGATCGTAATTTGAATGTTTGGTGGACTGAATTTAACGGATCTTTAAAGCGCGTTAATTACGGGATGCGATTCGTTTATGTCAATTTTTCCGGCAATAAAGATAATTTGAAGTTGACCTTACAGGGAGGATATACCCGGAGGGTGCTATTGCAGTATGAGCGACCCTATATAAACCGGAGAAAAACTTTTGGAATTACGGGACGATTTTTCTTTGACCATCGACGGGAATTTGCCTACGAAACAAGAGGGAATAAACAGGTTTTCTATGAGGATCAGGATCAGATAAATTATCGGAGTACAAAGGCAATTCTCTCTTTTCATTTTCGTCCGAGAGTCGAGGGTTTTCACGAATGGCTGGTTAAATACGAAAAGAACCGGGTTACCGATAGTATACTGGATATAAATCAGCGATATTTCAATGGTCGTTCGACTATGCGTTATTTTGAAATTGATTATGTTTTCAGACGGGAAAGAAGAGATAACCGATTCTATCCGGTGAAAGGGAACTTCCTCGAAGTCGAAGCTCAAAAAATTGGTCTTGGGATTTATAATCACATCAATAAACTGAATACCTCCGTTGCTTATGCGCACTATTTTCCACTCAGTAATCGGCTGAATTTGGAAATGCGGGTTAAAGGACAAAGAGAATGGCTTCGAGGCCAACATCCATATTTCGGATTGGAAGCCCTGGGTTACGGAGAAGATTATGTGCGCGGGTATGAATTTTACGTCATCGATGGCACTGATTTTTTACTTTCCCGGAATTCGTTCAGAATTAAAATATTTGACCGGATATTTGATTTAAAGAAAAAAATGCCAGTTAAGAATTACCGACTCTTCCCGGTGACCCTTTGGTTTACCCTAAATGCCGATTTTGGCAAATCATATAACTATCTTTTCAATGAAGAAAACACACTGAATAATGATTGGTTATTTGGAAGGGGCGTAGGGCTGGATATGGTACTCTATTATAAATATGCATTCCAGATAGAGTATAGTTTTAATCATTTGAACGAGAAAGGTATATTTTTGCACATCAGGTCTGACTTCTAATGAAAGTATTTATCTACGGAAAGAGATTTACGGAGACGCAATTTGCCTCGGTGCAACTTCTATTCAACTTGCTCGAACGCGATAATGCCGAGGTTTTTGTTTTCCAACCCTATCTGGAAGAGATTAAATCTCAAATTGAAATTCGGTCGCAGGTTCATAGTATCGTAGATTTTCAGGATTTGAAAAACCGCGATATCGATTATGCATTCACCCTGGGAGGAGATGGCACCATATTAAGCGCAGTAACGCTCATACAGGATACCGGCATTCCAATCATGGGGATTAATCTCGGGCGTTTGGGGTTTCTAGCCAGCATTGAAGAAAAGCTTATCGACCAGGCCCTGCAGATGCTGAAATCCAAGAGATATCGTCTGGAAGAACGGTCAATGCTATTTCTCGAATCCAGTCGACCCATTTTCGGAGAACATCTTTACGCATTGAATGATTTTACGATTCTCAAGCGGGATAACTCTTCAATGATTGTTATCCATGCCTATGTTAATGGAGAGTTTCTTAATTCCTATTGGGCGGACGGTCTGATAGTCAGTACCCCTACCGGTTCAACCGGTTATTCCTTAAGCTGTGGGGGTCCGATTGTTTTTCCTCGATCAAAGGATTTCATTATTACTCCGGTAGCTCCGCATAATCTCAATGTAAGACCTTTGGTTATTTCAGATGATTCTGTGATCAGTTTTGAAGTAGAGGGCAGGACAGAAAATTTTCTCTGTACACTCGATTCAAGGTTTGAAATCATAACTCAAGATTTCAAATTGGCCGTACGAAAATGTGATTTCGGGATTAATTTGGTACAGCTTGAAGAAATGTCATTTATGAAAACAATGCGAAACAAACTTATGTGGGGAATTGACACGAGAAAACATTTTTGAATTTGAAACCGTCTTAATACCATAGCACAAAAACAAAGCAGGCAAAGTGTAGCATCAATGTAAGATTTTGATCTCTTTCGTTGGATTTTGTCTTGTATTTGTGATAAATTGAAGTCAAATTTAGATCAGGTTGAGCTCCTCTTTCTTAACATATACTGAAGACCTGGTAGCACAATATCGCGAGTTGGATCCTGGTGCTTTCAGGGACATTATTCGCTTCTATGAAGCACACAGGAAGCAATTGCCTCATCTGGATGTCGACGATTTCATTGAGATTGAATTTGGCTATGTCAATGCCCTTTTCGAAGTAGGGCGATATGAAGCGTTTCTGGTTACCACTCAGCCACTACTGGAAACATTGATCTATCATAATATCCAGTTTGTAAATGGGGATGATGCCTATGAAAATCTGCTGTTCAGAAAAGCAGCCGCTCATTACCAACTTTTGGAGCTCAATACCGCCACAAGGGTATTATGGGAATTATTACGGCTCAATCCCGACAATCAGGCAGCAGGATACTTACTTAAAAGATGCCTGGTCCGCACCGAACCGACGTTCCTGCAGAATGCAAAAGCTGTCAGTATTTTCCTATTCCTCCTATCAGCCTTGGTCATCGGTCTTGAGCTGTTGATCATAAGACCTTTTTACGATGAATATGCCCACCAGATTGAAATCGGACGTATCAGCATATTCCTTTTTGCTCTGTTCCTCCTGATTGTCGCCGATGGAACTCATCGACTGCGTTCTTTCCACCACGTAAATCGACAGCTTGAATCCTTTAGGAAGCGTCGAAATGGCATTTAGCAAACATCCTGAAGTAGCATAATCCCAGCTTCCTGTAATAGCTTTTATGGAATTGGCATGACAATTGCATTTCTAGAGATATAATGGAAAAATAAATATTTTCTCTCAGCAGGTAAAATGCTCAGGAGTCAATATTGACGGACGATTCATTGCTCACAAACTCAAAATAGTAACCGCGAATGCATGTCTCAACCCACGAACCCACCAAACTGCAACATGTCCAAAATCAGGATCAATTCTTAATTGTACCCATTTTTTTTAAAAATCAAATTGAATCACTTATGAGAGCAAATGCTCCCGATTCAATCTTTGGCTTTTTCTATGGAGAACAGCGTGACAACTATCGAATCATCAAAAAGATATGGCCTGTTCCCCACAATGCTGATAATCCAAAAAATGTGACGATCAGTGCCCTGGATTTTGACCGGGCCAGAGAACTGGAACAGGGTGATTCTCTCCGCCTGCTGGGGTGTTTCTATACTTCGAAGCGAGGTGGTTTGAAGAGGGCTATTATCGCTGATCAGGATATAGATTCATTTTCATTCGTGCAGTTGGATGAATCTGATAGCGAAACATGTACATGGACGTCCTCTAAATCCACGAATCACCGGCTTTATCAGGAGAAGGTGATCCTCTAGTGGCATTCTGAGACAGGAATTTCATTAATACCAGGTCTTTCTGATTTCCTACGGTGTTTTTCTTTCTTAATCAAGATTGAACTACCTTGATGGCTTTGTCATAGGTGTCACACCTGATTTTCTTGATTATGGAACAAAAGTTAAGTGAAGCTTTCACAAAAGAAGAGCTGGTAAGATACAGCCGCCATCTGTTAATTCCGGAATTTCAGCTGAAAGGTCAATTTCGACTTAAAAACAGCAAAGTACTCGTGGTCGGAGCAGGAGGTCTTGGAAGTCCTGTTTTATTTTATTTAGCAGCCGCTGGTGTTGGTCAAATTGGTATTGTTGATGGCGATAGCGTCGATGAAAGCAACCTGCAACGTCAGATATTATATGATTCTGCTACGGTAGGTAAAGTGAAAGCGGCGGAGGCAGAACATAAAATCAAATTGCTCAATCCCCATCTGAAGACTGCAATCTTCCATCGCTGGTTACGTTCAGACAATGCACTGGAAATCATTAAAGAGTATGATCTGGTGATTGACGGCACTGACAATTTTCCCACACGCTATCTGGTCAATGATGCCTGTGTGATCCTGGGAAAACCGCTGGTGTATGGGTCGATTTTTCAATTTGAGGGGCAGGTGACCGTTTTCAATTTGGTGGAAAAAGATGGAACCCGGGGGCCTAACTACCGGGATCTCTTTCCCGAACCTCCGCCACCCGGTTTGGTGCCTAGTTGTGCTGAAGGCGGAGTACTGGGCGTCTTACCTGGAATCATCGGAAGTATGCAGGCTAATGAGGCGATCAAAATTTTAACCGGTATAGGTACGACTTTGAGTGGCCGACTCTTCATATTTGATGCGTTAAACTTTGAATCCGTTACCCTTAAAATTTCAAAAAACCCTGATCTTCCGCCCATTGAGAAATTGATTGATTACGAAGAATTCTGTGGCATCAAAGATCATGATGTATCATCAAATGGCCAGAATGTCACGGTTCAGCAATTGGCCGAATGGATTCGCGAAGGGGTTGATTTTAAACTTATCGATGTCCGGGATGCTTACGAGTATGAGATTGCTGACATTGGTGGAGACAAGATCAATCTCTCGGATATAGAACATGCCATCGAACGTATTCCGGTTGACCAAAGAGTGATCTTCTATTGCCGGAGTGGTAAAAGAAGTGCAGAAGCCATCCAGCGTATAAAAAAGGTGAAACCATTGACTAATCTATTTAATCTCAAAGGTGGGATCCTTGCTTACATTGAAGAAATTGATTCGTCCCTGAAAAGATATTAGGCTCGTGTTTCGTCGTCAAAGTAGTTTGCAGTGTAGCACTGTAGTCTTTTTACCAATAATCTCATGGGTTTATCTTTTATTAAACAAATCCACAAAATTTCTGGGGATAATTGTCATATCTTCTTGGCATCTCCCATGGCGAGCATGCTCATTGTAACGACGGCTACATCCATGCTTTTCTTCATCTACCAGAGTTACCTGATCAAATGAATAGTTCCCGTACGCATTTCGGTCTTACCTCCGGGTTGTTCAAAGGTGACTAAGTAGAAGAATACGCCAGGATCAAGCATGGATCCGTTCTGCCGGCCATCCCATCCGTGGTTAATGTCTTCCGACTCGAATACTAAACCACCCCAACGATTAAAAATTTGCATACGATAGTTTATCAAGCTATTGTCAAAGGTTGGAACAGGTCGGAATATGCTATTTACTCCGCCTGGGACAAAAGCATTGGGAATATACAGACCTATCTGAGGTTCAATGCAGGCTAAATTCGATCTCGATTCCAACGTATCGGCGCTATTAATATCGGTGTGAATGGCCTTCACTACATAACATGAATTCGATCCTTCGGTAGGATCAATGATTTCCGTAAAGTTCAAAGGTCCATCTTCGGTCTCGTAAAGAGTCACCGACATTCCACTCTCATTGATCCGGCAGAGTTGGTACCCGATCAGTACCCGTCCTGATGCCTGAAAAGGAGTCCATTCAATATCATTTTGCTCCGGCATATCTGATTGTACTTCCAGCAAGATGGAAGAGAAGTTATTGGAGGTTACTGTTTCATCACACTCGTCGGTCGACTCAATCTGATATTCATACACCTGATTTTGGACATCGGTATCAGTATCAGTTGTATTAACATCATCACTATTTGGCCGCTGACTGCTATAATCCTGCAACAGGACGAAAGGTTCATTTTGACCTGCTTTCAGAACCTGCAAAACCTTTATGTCGGCATTTGAACTATGATTCCAGAGAATATCAATATCCCCATTCTGGTTAACTGAGACGTTACGAATTTTTAATTGATCAACCGGTGTGATGACATCACTTATTGCACAGACCATATTGCTGAATGATCGCACATCACGACCATTTTCTTTTGCAGATATAGCAATGCAGTATTCCCGGTTGTCGTCAATTCCTGTCACATACGCCAGCGTGTCTGTTAATTGTACCTGGTGCTCAAATGCCAGAGGAGCGCCATCCAAACCCAGCCATATCTGCACACTTTCCGTTCCATTTTGCCAACCCGAGTAGTTATTCCAGTTGAGTTCAATGTACTGTTCACAAAAGTTGACCTTTGTTGTGAGGTGAACAGTCTTGTGCGGCATATCAAAAAATCCGGTATTACCGCATTGGTCCATGGCCAGGACATAGTAAGTCTCCGTTTTTTGACCAGCCATAGCAGATCGATCCAGGTATTCTAATCCCCCAAATACCGTGTCAATGGGAAGAGTACCCTGATCTGTGGACCGGTATATAATGTAGGCGACAGTTTTTTGATCCATGTTGTCGTACCAGGACACCAAAACACCATCAGATTGTACCGATACTTTTTCCAGGGTGGTGATAGCGGGGGGGAGGTTGTTTATAGTGTCGGAAGGAATAGGAGTTTGTCCCGGACAATTATAGTTAGATTGGAGGAAGTAGTAGGCATCTCCCATGGCAGGATGATGAAAACTGGTGGCCCCAGGATCGGAAATACTGGCAAGTAGCGAATAAGGGCCGGCAGGATTGGGGCTAAAGAAAACATCAGTGCTTACGAAAGGTCCGCAGTTGTTGTTTTCCGGTGTCCAATAAAGGGTGTCACCCCGAATACAATCCAGTGTAGGCGGTAGTATTTGACTGAGTCCGGTTGACAGTTTTAGGCAAAAAAATAGAAGAAGTAGTGTTCTGAAATAATTCATGAAATTACTTGGCTGGGCAAAGATATCACATAGTAAACGCCAAAAAACTGTCATTATGGCTTAAAGTGGCGTAAGAAACTAGGATGGTATGATATATGATCGACAAATTACGTTCTTATGGATAGCCTGCATTATCACTATCTTTGCGGTGCCAAATTGATATATATAAAGAAACCAGTTTATGTTAAACTTTTTCACAAAGATATTTGGGACAAAATTTGACCGGGATGTCAAAAAATATGCTCCCGTAGTTGAACAAGTACTTGTCCACTATGAAGAATATAAATCACTCTCGAATGATGACCTTCGTAATAAAACCCATGAATTCAAAGCCCGGATCGCTGATCATCTGGCGGGGATAAAGGCAGATATTGAAGCGCTGCAAGTGGAGGCCAAGGCTGAACCGGATTTCGGAGTCAAAGAGCAACTCTTCAATGAAATTGATGAGATGGTCAAGGAGAAGGATCAACACTTGGAAGATATTTTGAATGAACTATTGCCCGAGGCTTTTGCAGTCGTAAAGGAAACCGCGAGGAGATTCTCGGAAAACGAAAAATTAGAAGTTACGGCTACTGATTTTGACCGGAACATGGCGGCAAAAAACTCCTATATCACTATTGAGGGCGAAAAAGCGATTTGGTCTAATTCCTGGGTCGCAGCCGGGGCTGAGATTACCTGGGATATGGTTCATTATGATGTCCAGTTGATCGGTGGTATGGTCTTACATGATGGAACGATCGCGGAGATGGCCACCGGTGAGGGGAAAACGTTAGTGGCCACCTTGCCTGCCTACCTTAACGGGCTGTCTGGCGAGGGCGTTCACCTTATTACGGTCAACGATTATCTGGCCAGAAGGGACAGTGAATGGGTCGGTCCCATTTTTGAATTTTTATTTCTTACCGTTGATTGCATCGATAAATACAGGCCGCATTCGGCACAAAGAATCAATGCATATCGTTGCGATATTACCTACGGTACGAACAGTGAATTTGGATTTGACTATCTGAGAGACAACATGGTACGTTCCACCACGGAATTGGTGCAACGCAAACATCATTTCGCCATGGTGGATGAGGTCGATTCGGTATTGATCGATGATGCCCGAACACCCCTGATCATCTCCGGACCGGTAGGTCAGGATGCCGAAGACCAGGAGTATCTTTCCCTTAAGCCGGAAGTAGAACGACTCGTCAACGCGCAACGTAAACTGGCGACGGATTATCTTGCCACTGCAAAGTCTTTGATCACTAAAGGAAATACCGGATACGAAGAGGGACAGGGCGGTATGGCCCTACTCCGAGCACATAGATCGCTACCAAAATATAGACCGCTCACAAAATTCTTAAGCGAAGAGGGGGTGAGAGTAAGCATGCAAAAAGCCGAGAACTACTACATGCAGGAGCAGTCCAAGAATATGCACATCGTCGATGAACCTCTTTATTTTACCATTGATGAGAAAAACCGGACGGTAGATCTTACCGAAAACGGAGCTGAATACCTGGCCAGAGGAGGGGATGATCCAAATCTGTTCGTATTGCCCGACATCGGTTCGGAAATTCTTGTTGTTGAAGAAAATGAATCTCTCAGTGAAAGTGAGAAGAAGGAAGCAAAACAGGCAGTGATCCAGGATTATAGCATTAAATCTAAGCGATTGCATGCCGTAAGCCAGTTATTGAAGGCTTATACCCTGTTCGAAAGAGATGAGGAATATGTGGTGCTCGATGGACAGGTTAAAATTGTTGACGAACAGACAGGCCGGATGATGGAGGGCAGGAGATATTCAGACGGCCTGCACCAGGCTCTTGAAGCCAAGGAAAATGTAAAAGTCGGCGAGTTGACTCAAACGTATGCAACAGTCACGCTACAGAATTATTTCCGGATGTATCATAAGCTATCCGGGATGACTGGTACTGCTGAAACGGAAGCAAATGAATTTTGGGAAATCTATAAACTGGATGTGGTGGTGATACCTACCAATCGACCCGTGATTCGCGATGACCGGGAGGATCTGGTTTATAAAACCGCTAAGGAAAAGTTTAATGCCGTCATCGATGAAATTGTTTCTCTTAGCCAGGCTGGAAGACCGGTTTTGGTGGGTACAACCTCGGTTGATATTTCGGAGAAATTGAGCCGGATGCTGAAAATGCGGGGGCTCGATCATAATGTGTTGAATGCCAAGCAGCATCAAAGAGAAGCGGAGATTGTTGCTGAAGCAGGCAAAGCCGGGAAAGTGACTATCGCGACCAACATGGCTGGCCGGGGTACAGATATCAAGATCAACGATGCAGTGAAGAAAGCCGGTGGTCTTGCAATCATTGGTACGGAGAGGCATGATAGCCGTAGAGTGGACCGGCAATTGCGTGGAAGGGCAGGTCGACAGGGTGATCCCGGATCTTCGCAGTTTTTTGTATCGCTGGAAGATAACCTGATGCGTCTTTTCAGATCTGAACGCATAGCCAAACTGATGGATCGTATGGGGCATAAAGAGGGAGAGGTTATCCAACATAGTATGGTGACCAAATCCATTGAGCGAGCCCAGAAGAAAGTCGAAGAGAACAACTTCGGTATTAGAAAAAGACTGCTCGAGTACGATGATGTTATGAACATACAGCGTGAGGCTATCTACAAGAAAAGGAAGAATGCACTTTCCGGTGAGAGGCTGTCTGTTGATCTAAACCATATGTTTGAAGGTCTGATTGAAAATATCGTCGGCAGCATTAAACCGTCAGGAGAGTACGATGATTTCCGACGTACGACGATGCAGTCCCTGGGCATCGATCCCGAAATGGACGCTGCCTTCTTCCGGGAAGCTTCGGAAGAGGAGGTAACCCAGGAACTTACTCAGGAGTTTACCAACTTTTATCAACAGAAGGGAGAGAAAATGGCACAAGCCCTATATCCCATCGTTAAGAATGTACTTGAGAACGAAGGACACCGGTATAAGTATATTGCCCTTCCGATTACGGATGGAAGTAACCGCCAACTGCAGATATCCGCAAATCTGCAAGACGCAGTAGATACAGAGGGTAAGTCGATTATTAGTGATATCGAAAAGGCAGTGAGTTTAGCCCTTATCGATGACAACTGGAAAGAGCATCTGCGCAGTATGGACGAATTGAAGGAATCGGTTCAGGCGGCATCCTTTGAGCAGAAGGATCCTCTCGTGGTCTATAAGATGGAGGCTTATGAACTCTTCGAGCAGTTGATATATAAGATTAATTTTGATGTCACATCCTTCCTCTCTAAAGGTAAATTGTTGATTAACGAACCGGAAGAGGTAAGAGAAGCAAGGACGCAACGCACGGATATGAGCAAAGTCAGTGCAAACCGTGGTGGAGGTTCCGGAGGCGATGGTAGTGCTGCCCGCGCTGCAGCTGAAGCGGTCAGTGAAAGACCGAAGCAGGAAACCGTCAAACGACAGGAACCGAAGATAGGACGGAATGATCCATGCCCCTGTGGAAGTGGAAAAAAATACAAACATTGTCATGGAAGGAATTAATTCTGTCGTTAGGCAGTGTCGAATGGTCTTTATTCTTGTATTAGTATCTTTTGTGTTTTCTCCGGTCGAGGCGCAAAGTGAAGTGGTTATTAATGCTACTATCCAACAAATGTTATCAAATTTCGCAGCCAAAAATAAAGCGCAGGAGACAATCAGAGCCTGGAGGATTCAAGTTGCGGCATTGAGTGATCGCCGGGAGATGGAGAATGAGAAAACTCGATTTGAGAATATCTACCCATATATGGAATTGGAGTGGACCTATGACAATCCCTATTATATATTGAAACTTCGTGATGCTGCTTTCAAAGACAAATTGACAGCCTACAATTTGCTTCACCGGATCAAACAGCGTTATCCTTCAGCCCTTTTGGTTTTGGATGATGTGAAACCGGAAAAAGTGCTTAATAATCCAGATTACTAGATGGCATTGTCTCGAAACGGCACCCAAAGAAAAAGTATCGACTGGATTACTTTTTCGCTCTATCTGAGTCTTGTACTTATTGGTTGGCTGATGATTTTTGCCGTCGAGTACAAAGGAGAAGAAGACTTCACCTTTTCTCTGGATAATGCCATAGGCAAACAGACTATTTTCCTTGGCCTGGCCTTCGCCCTGATGCTCCTGCTTCTAAATATTGACTGGAAATTCTGGCGAAACTTTGCCTATCCAATTTATGGATTATCCATGGCTCTTTTGGTGGCAGTGCTCATCTTTGGAAATGAGGTGAATGGAGCTAAATCGTGGTTCAATTTCATGGGATTTTCCCTACAACCGGCTGAAATAGCCAAATTTGCCACCTGTTTGGCAGTGGCAGGATACCTATCCGGACCCACTTCCAAGTTGAGATCTACCAAAGACATCTTGGTTGTGATTTCCTTGTTCATAGCTCCCTTGTTGCTGACATTGATTCAACCTGATCCCGGAAGTGCCCTTGTATTTTTATCTTTTTTCATTCTACTATACAGAGAAGGATTATCCCCCCTACCCTATATATTAGGTCTGTCCGCATCTGCAATATTTATACTGGCGTTGTTATTCGACCCGCTTACCGTCTCTATACTATTGATGATCATTGGTATGGCAGCGCTGGTACAGAATTTTGAGTTCAGAGGCTATTGGAATCTGAGTCTTGTCGTGTTATTGGTTGCTTCCCTGATCTGTATCGGGCAAGACCTGAAAGTTCAGATTCTGATCATTAATAGTATTTTATTGCTGTTCTTTCTTTTTCTTCAATTTATCAAGGGACGGATTCAGGTAGCGGTGATGGTGCTGGGGGCAGTTGTCGTATTTTCCGCCATGTCCTTCGGAACCGATTATGTGTTTGACAATGTTCTCGAACCACATCATCAGGACCGGATTAACGTATGGTTGCATCCCGAGAAATGCGATCCACAAGGACCTCTTTACAATGTTCTCCTTTCAAAAATGGCGATAGGATCCGGAGGTCTTTCGGGAAAAGGATTTCTGCAGGGAACCCTCACCAAGTTAAATTATGTGCCGGAGCAATCAACTGATTTTATTTTTTGCACGGTGGGAGAAGAACAGGGATTTATTGGCTCTTTTGCCATCATTAGCCTGTTCATCCTGTTAATGATTCGACTGGTTATTCTGGCTGAACGGCAAAGACTTAATCTGTTCAGACAGTATATTTATGGAGTGGTCGGAATTCTATTTTTTCATTTCACCATCAACATCGGGATGACTATGGGATTGCTGCCTATTATTGGAATTCCCTTACCATTCATTAGCGCTGGCGGTTCCTCCCTCTTAGGTTTTACGCTCATGATTGGCGTTTTACTCAAATTTGACAGTCAACGTTATTTAAACTAGAGTGTAACCATGAGCTTTTCTGTTACCCAATTCTGTTCAAAGACGGATGCCCGCTGTGGCATTCTCAAAACAGACCATGGAGAGATTCTCACTCCCACCTTTATGCCGGTGGGAACGCAGGGCACGGTTAAGAGTTTGAATCAAATGCAACTAGCTGATGAAGTTGAGGCGCAAATCATATTGGGTAATACCTATCATCTTTATTTAAGACCCGGTTTGGAAATTCTGGAATCCATGGGTGGTCTCCATCGTTTTATCAACTGGAGCCGGCCGATGTTGACCGATAGTGGAGGATACCAGGTTTATTCGTTAAGTGCCAGGCGCAAAATTTCGGAGGAAGGAGTGCAATTTTCATCACACATTGATGGATCCCGGCATTCGTTTACACCGGAAAGGGCAATCGAGATCCAACGAATTATCGGGGCAGATATCATTATGGCATTTGATGAATGCACCCCTTACCCTTGTGACAAGGAATATGCACGCAAATCGCTGGATCTTACCCACCGGTGGCTTGACCGGTGTCTGAAATATTTTGATCAATCAGGGTCATTATATGGTCATGAACAAGTATTGGTTCCTATCGTACAGGGGAGTGTCTATAGTGACCTTCGCAGGCAATCAGCAGAACAAATCGCAGCATTGGATCTTGACATATCAGCGATAGGTGGACTTTCTGTTGGTGAACCGTCGGAAATACTCTATGATATTACCGGTCAGGTATGTGGTATCTTGCCAAAAAAGGGAGCTCGCTATCTGATGGGGGTAGGTACTCCCGCTGATCTTTTGCATTGCATATCTCTCGGCATAGATATGTTTGATTGTGTCTTGCCGACACGCAATGCCAGGCATGGATTGATTTACACCTCAAAAGGACTGGTCAACATTAAAAATCGTAAATGGGCAGACAGTAAAGAGGCTATTGATGATGGTAGTGAGATTCCTCTCCTGCAAAAACACAGTAAAGCCTATTTGAGACATTTGATTACCAGTAAAGAGATGTTGGGAGCGCAATTGGCGACCCTCCAAAACCTAAGTTTCTATACGAAGTTGATGAGAGAAGCTCGGAAAATGATCCGGGAAAACCGTTTTAATTCCTGGAGAGAGGAAATGTTAGCTGTGGTCACCACCAGATTATGAAATTCAAGTTGATCGATCGATATATAATGAGTCAGTATCTGAAGACATTCTTCTTCACTGCCATGTTATTTTCTATGATTGCGATCGTGATTGATTTTAGTGATCGATTGGACAAATTCATCGAAAGCGGGGTGACAGTAAAGGAAGTGATTTTCAGCTATTATGTGCACTTTGTCGCCTACATCAACGGAATGCTTTGGCCTTTATTTGCCCTAATATCTGTCATTTTTTTTACATCCCGTCTTGCCAAGAATTCAGAGATTATCAGCATTTTCAACGCAGGAGTACCCTTTCGCAGATTAATGGTACCATATCTTTTTGCTTCAGGAATAATTTTCGTGATCCACCTGGTAGCCAATCATTACCTAATTCCGATGGGTAGTAAGATCCGAGTGCCTTTTGAAAACGCAAATGTATGGGTAAATGTCGATCAAACCCGTTCCAGGGACATTCACATACTCCTGGATCCAACCACAAAGTTATACATTCGCAACTACCGCCAACGGGATACCACAGCACTGGATATGCGTATCGAAACGTATGGAGATGACGGTCAGTTGCTGGAGTTTGTGGAAACCAAACGGGCTAAATGGTTGGGACCGCCCAATAGATGGCAATTTACCGATTATGTGATTCGAAAATTTGACGGTCTTGAAGAGGAATTGGTCCTTAATCCGCAGAAACAAATCGATACGACGGTCAATATTACTCCGGATGATTTGACAAGGGTGAAGAATCAACAGCACTTATTCACCACCCCTGAGCTACAAGACTACCTTCGGAAGCAACGGGCAAGAGGAATTGGAGGTACGCGGATTTTTGAAACCGAACTTTACAGGCGTACGTCGGAACCAGTATCCATCTTTATCCTGACGGTAATTGGCCTGGCTGTGGCCAGTAGGAAAATTCGGGGTGGCCTGGGTTTGCATCTGGCGATTGGGATCTCGCTGGGAGCGATATTCATTGTTTTATCCAGATTTACCCTGACGTTTACCAATTCAGAAAGCCTCGGTCCGGTTCTGGGAGTCTGGTTGCCTAATATCATCTTTTCGGTGGTGGCCGCTTATCTCGTTCGAATTGCTCAGAAGTAAGCTAATTTTCATTTTTAATTGAAAATTAACGTTTCCAATAAAAAACTGATAATCAGCAGATTATAAAAATTATCGCCACATAGCGTTGGGATTTTGTTTAACTATTCCCTATTTTTGTTAAACAAATGCTTGCAAAGTCTTAAACAAATTTGTAATTTAGACTCAATTTAAATAAAGAACCATGTCGAGCATCGAATTTCAAGATAGATTAAATCAGTTGTCCAGCGTCTTAAATACCTTTGCCTATAATCTGACGAAGAATGTGGAAGATGCCAAGGATCTTTTCCAGGAAACTGCTTTCAGGGCATTGAGTAACCGGGATAAGTTCAGACCTGGTACTAATTTCAAAGCCTGGTTGTTCACTATTATGAAAAACATCTTCATTAACAATTATCGTAAGAAGATGAAGTCTAATACCATTCAGGATTCGACCGATAACTTGTACTACATCAATACAGGTGGAATGGTTTCTAACAAAGCCGAATCAAATATCATGATGGGTGAATTGCAACGCATGATCGATAACCTGGATGAAACCTTACGTATTCCATTTGTGATGCACTATGAAGGGCATAAATATCAGGAAATAGCGGATACGCTTGATCTGCCCTTGGGTACGGTTAAAAGCAGGATTTTCTTTGCCAGAAAAGAATTAAAGGAGATGATCCATGCCAGATATGACAAGCAGTTCATCCACCGCGAAAAAGTATCATAAGGAAATGTTTACATGCGCACGTTATTCATAGCGCAATGATTCAATAGGATCTAATCGGGCAGCTTTTAAAGCAGGATACAGACCTGAAACCAGTCCCACTGCAGTACAGAGAACAATGCCAAGAAAAATCCAGGGCCAGGGAATGATGAATCGGCCTCCCGTAAGGTAGGTTACCAGGTTTCCTGCGATCATTCCCAGTAAGATGCCGACGATGCCACCAAGCTGGCAAATGACCACCGCTTCCGTAAGGAACTGTACCATGATATTATTGCGAGTAGCTCCGATCGCTTTTCGGATGCCAATTTCCCGGGTCCGTTCCGTGACAGACACCAACATAATATTCATCAATCCAATGGCAGCCCCCAATAAGGTTATTAATCCAATGGCTATGGTAGCCATACGCAGGTAGAAGGTGTTCTCCTTTAGAATATCGAGTAGACCATCGCTTTTGAAGATCTCAAAATCATTCTCCTGTCCTATTCTAAGTTTTCTGACATTCCGAAATATGCCGATCGTCGTTGAGGTGGCATCTTCCATGTCTGTGGCATTGGATAATCCCACCTTTACTTCGTAGTTGGATCTCAGCGTTCCGTAATAGCGTTTTACATTTAGGACAGGCACCAATACTTGCCGGTCCTGACTTTGATTCATGTTAGATCCTTTGGATGCCAGTACACCAATTACCTTGTATTTCACATTTCCGACAGAGATCACTTTGTCAAGTGCCCGGAGATTGTTCTCACCGAAGAGTAGGGTCACAATATCCTTACCTATGATTGCCCGGGCGTTACCATCGTTGACCTCGGACCGGGTAAAATTTCTACCCGCGGCCAGATCCAGACCAGAAACATCCAGGTAGTTCTCATCCACACCTCGTAGTCTTACATTTGGGTTTGTCTTTTCGTTGGCAAATTTTGCTACTGCCTGGCCGGTGGCACTATATGATATGCTAACTTTAGCCGGAAAGTCGAAACGCTCCTTAAATTTAGAGGCCTGATTGTAGGTGATTGGTTCACCTCGTTTGGTACTCCTGCCCCTTCGATTACTTCGTATAGTTTCACTTTTTGGAGAAATACTATATGCGTTGGCACCCAGGCCACTGAAATTATCAGTCATGGAGTATAGAATGGAATCGATGGCAGTCAGAATACCGACCAGCGCCATGATGCCGAAAGCAATAATCATCAAGGTGAGTATCGACCTTAAGAGGTTGGCCCGCACAGAAGCCATGGCCAATTTCACCAATTCGATATAGCGTATACCCATTACTTCAAATTTACGGATCTATATCTTTCCAGTAAATGAGATAGATCAAAATCATAAACTGTCCGATCTAGGTATCATTTTATTATACACAACGGATGATATCCAACAGCGTTTTATGTAATTCCGGGTTTGCTGCCAAAATACTTTTTCCCCAAATCCAGTCCGTTGTATCTTCAAAATCGGCTACTTTACCTCCTGCCTCCTCCACAATTTTTCCACCGGCAGCCACATCCCATGCATTTAAATTTGTTTCATAATATGCATCGAGTCTGCCGCAGGCTACATAAGCCAGGTCCATCGCTGCTGATCCGAGTCGTCGAATGCCTCTGACGTTGCCCAAAAGCTCTTTCATGATCCGGTAAGGCTCTTCCACCCTTTTTTTCTTGTCATAGGGAAAGCCGGTTCCGACCACAGCATCTATTAACCGGGTTCTTTTACTGATCTTAATCGGTTTTTTATTTAGAAAGGCACCTCCTTTATCCCAGGCAAAAAATGACTCATTCTGCTGGATGGCATGCACGATTCCAATCGAGATTTTGTCTTCCAGCTTCAGGGCCAGGCTAATTGAATAAATCGGGATCCCATAGAGAAAATTAGTAGTGCCGTCAAGCGGATCAACGATCCAGGAGATTTCTGAATTGATATTTTCTACCGTATCCTCTTCGGTGATATAAGTTGCATCCGGCAGCAACGTCTGTAAGCGAGAAATCAATCTCGCTTCTGCCTCTCTGTCTACGAAGGTGACGAAACTATTTTGCTTTTTAGCGATGATGTCATCATTGACTACCTTGGTTTGTTGTTCCTTTATGTACATGCCCACTGACTGAACCAATTCAAGGCATTGATATGTTAATGTCTCCAAATTAATTCCATTCATGATCGTCTAGTTTCTGTAAAATAAAAACGGCAGCAACTTCCGTGCGAAAGCGCTGCCGCAAAATACACCCAAAACCCAATTCTTATATATCTTACACTATCCCATTTCTGAAATCACTTCCGTGACTTCCGGGATCATTCTTCTTAACATTCCTTCAATCCCTGCCTTCAGGGTCACAGTTGATGACGGACATCCACTGCAAGAACCCTGCAATATAACAGTTACTCTGCCTTTATCAAAAGATTTAAACTCAATATTACCGCCATCCATCTCAACAGCTGGCTTTACGTACGTATCAATAAGGTCTTTAATGCGTTTCACCAGTTCTGCCTCATCGCCGGTGTACTGATATTCGACTCCGCTCTCTGCTTCAAGACGAGCTTTTTCATCTTCAAAACCAGGTTTTATGATCACTCCGTCTTCATCAATATAATTTTTGATGAAGTCCTTTAGCAGCAACATTATATCGTCCCAGCTATAGCTGAACTCCTTGGTAATCGTGATAAAGTTGTTGCATATATATACTCCCTTGACGTATGGTAACTCAAACAAGGCGGTGGCCACCGGACTCCAGTCTTCAGCCATTTCCGGTTCCCGGAAATCTGCCGTGCCTCTGTAGAGCATACGATTTGTTACAAATTTTAATGACTCCGGATTTGGCGTCTGCTCAGTATAGAGCATTACCGGACTTTTAGAAACTGTTTCCATAATTTTCTTTTAATAAAGTCTTGATCTACTTAGTATTACAAAAATAGAGGATTATTGTTAAACATTTTCATTATCCGTAAAGTTCGTATCGGATCTGGCTTTTGTCATAATGGAGCTTTAGGAGCAAATTTTCCACTCCTTCATCAATCATCATGGACCAACCGCAAAGCAGAAAAATTCGTTCACTATCCTTCTCTGCATAGTCTTTCAGATACACCTGGTGTACATATCCTTTTACACCAGGCCAATCCTCCCGGGATAATGCGATGGTATATTTGAAATTTGGATCGTCGAGGGCCATTTGCGCAAATTCATCCCGGTAAAGAATATCTTCCTGCCTCCGGGTACCGAAGATCAAATGGATAGGCTGTTTCAAAGGCCCTTTTTTCTTAAGATCCAGCAACATACTTCGAAAAGGAGCGATGCCGGTACCGGTACAAATCATGATTATTTCCTTACCATTCATCGCTGCATTCCAGGTGAAAGCACCATCCGGTCCTTTAAAACGAACCGGGTCACCGATTCTTATTTCATTGAAAAGATACTGACTGGCTGCCCCATGTTCCAGGTTGACAATACACAATTCGATCAAACCGTCATCTGTGGGAATGTTTGCAATGGAATAACTCCTCCATCTTTTATGCCTCTTTTCGTGTATGGGAAGGTCCAGTGTGATGAATTGCCCGGGCCGGAAATCCAAATTTTCGACTGCATCAATCTGCAGCCAAAAACTTTTGGTATTGGGGGTGAGATCATCTATCTCAATCACTCTACTATCATACCATTTCCAGGCCATGACAAAAGATCGTTAGTGTGATATTGATAGAAAAAGAAAATCGATCAGGGATTAGCCTGACTGACGGTAGATTGGCTGATTGCAATTTCTTCATACCTAAAGAACACTTCAAAGCCCTTTTGGTTAAAATAAGCCCTTGTTTCTTCAGAACTACGGTTGCTCGTCACTAAAACAAAGTCCCCTCCCCAGGCTCCAAGCGATTTTACTGCGCCCCAGAAATCCTTGAAGTGCTTTTCTTTGACGGGAGTCTGATTGAGGATCGAAGCGATGATTTGCTCGTGCTCATTCAGCAATTCATTAAAACACTTGAGATCATCTACATTGCAAAGCGAACGGGTGATTTGTGATATTTCATCTACCTGCCGGCTCGACACCTCCTGATCCCGATAGTAGCTGATCTGATCCCGTGAATTTTGTTTCTTACCGGTATATACCAAATACAATTGATCTCCAAAGGCGGGTGCAAAGTCAGCGTACTCATAGGTATAACCTTCATCATCCAACTGATAAAAAATGGGCCCTTTAGCTTTGGCACAGGCGATATCATAGCCCGATCCCCCAAAGGTGTGTTCCATCAGATCAAAAGAATCGACGTCAGCCCATTCGGCTATACAACTTATTAAAGTGGAACTGCTGCCCAGACCCCATTCCGGTTCAAAGTCAAGCTGAGTACTTACCCTGTATTTACGCCACTTGGAAAGAAAATCAGAATTTAACCGGACAGCCGCTTCAAAGATCTCCTTCAGAGTTTGGGCTAACGCTTTATCTGAAGTCTTGATAGGGTCGAAGCCGAACAAGTCAAATTTTCCGGTGAACCAAGTCTCTCCGTCGGGACGAATACTTTCCCAGATTATTTCAGAGCCACTTCCTTCGGAAACCGACATTCTCTGGCCAAGATTTAGGGGAAGACCCAAAGCCAGCGCACCGTCCATCACTAAGTATTCTCCACTTAGCAACACTTTGCCGTTAGCATGAAACGTCAATTTAGGAGGCACGGGTCAGTTTTGATCAGGGGTGAAAATACAAATTTCATCGTACCTCGTATTAAATTATTCTTACATTTTTGTCAATAACATTTACAACACATTACACTACTTTTCACCAGACCGAAACTATTACTTAAGTAGATTATCATAATCGCTTCATTGTTAATCATATGAAAACAATTCAGATTTAAAAACTACCCAAAAGTTAAAATCCGGAAAAATTTTATCTAATGATTCAATGTGGACTCTGTTCGCCGTACCAGTAGATGAATCCATAAGTTATTGTGCCTACGACTAAGCCGAATTTTTAAACTAGTTAATAGGTTAACGTAGTCAAGCAGAAACTTCGGCGAGTATTTAAAAACGAAGATGGGACAAAAAGTCAAACAGAATTTGTCATTAGAATTCTGAGGTTCATCTACTTGTTCTCAACCGGCCGACAAATTCCCGGACAGCCGCATAAGAAACAACCTGATCACGAAAGTGCGCTACTGTCTGCTCTATCTCATATTCCGTGGCATTAAGTGATGCGAGCACATTATACAAATGCATGCGCATATGTCCCTTCTGAATACCGGTGGTGATCAAAGACCGGACTGCCGCGAAATTTTGGGCCAATCCCATTACCGCAATGATCTTCATAAGCTCTTCTGCGTCAGGATGCCCCAGGAGCTCAAGAGAATGCTTGGCCATGGGATGCAATGTGGTTAATCCTCCTACCGTACCAATTGCCATGGGAATTTCCAATGAAAAGCGAAAGGTCCCATCCTGAATGCTGCAGTCGGTCAAACCCCGGTATTGGCCATCCCGGGCTGCGTAGGTATGACCGTTGGCTTCGACTGCTCGAAAATCATTGGCCGTGGCTAAAATAACAGCATCTATTCCGTTAAAGATTCCCTTGTTATGTGTCGTTGCCCGGTATGGATCCACTTTGGCAATCTGAATCGCTTTCTGGAATCTTTTAGCCAATTGCAGTGAATCATAGGATTCAAAAGTGCCGAGAGCTTCGATTGGACATTCAACCCATGCTTGTACCAGACATTCCGGGGTGTAATTAGACAGGATAGACATGATTATTTCAAGGTCTTGACGATGCGGCTCGAAGCAGGGTTCACAAGCGACAAATTCCACCAGCGTTTTAGCAAAGCTCTCCAGAACGGAATTAATAAAATTGGCACCCATGGAGTCCGCTGTTTTGAAGCTTACCCTCAATTGATAGGTATTTGCCAGGCTATGGGATAGATCGACCAACTCAATTTTGGTGATGCCTCCTCCCCGCTGCTCCATATTTTTGGTCAAATCTTCCGAACGATGCCTTAATCTGTCTTTTAATGCGTCGATCCGGTTTATGAGCAGATCAATATTTCCGTCCCAACTGAAATGGATCTGACCCACTTTTTCGGTTGATTTCACTTGCGCGTGAAATCCTCCACGCGACAACCAGTATTTGGCGGCATTGGCAGCTGCGGCCACCACCGAGCTTTCTTCTATGACCATTGGTATGCAATAAGACTTACCGTTGATCAGGAAGTTAGGTGCCACACCATACGGAAGGTAGAAGTTACTGATGGTGTTTTCACTGAAGCGGTCAAGCAGTTTCTGTTTTTCCTCATCGATCAACCAATAACTCATCAGTTCTTTCATCACTCCCTCCGGATCCCGGAAGAAATTCTCTACAATCCATTGTAGTTTTTTCCTTTTTGAAAGCTTGGAGAAACCGCTTATTGATTTTTGCATGTGCTGCTGCTACTTGACTTTTAAAAAGGCTGTTGCCATTTTTAAACCCTCAACCTGTGTCTCCACAAATTTATATAGTTGTTCGTAACTTCCCATGGCATGTTTCAAAAACGCGGAAGCCTGCCCGTAGACCGCATTCAAATTGCATTTTCCCATGAGGTAATATCCATCAAGGAAATTTCGTATACCGCCACTGATGATTACTTCCTGGCATAATCTTCTATCGCCCAGCCTTTCAGCCAGCTCATTGACCATTGTAACCATCTCATCGGCATTATGACCTACAGCTACTAAAGGTACCAACTCTTCCAACCTGTCATCCCTGTTTCGAAGCAATTCAAGCAGGGCAAAATTGGTACCCCCACTGGCACCGAAATCAATAGCAGCAAGAGGCAGTTGAAGTAACGCTGCGAGACTACCCATTCCCATACCCTGGCCGACCTCCTTAACGATAACCGGATACTTTGCAACATCGAGTAGACGGGATATCGTTTCTACCGGTGCTTTTCCGATCAAATCACCCTCAGATTGAAACCATTCCTGCATCGGATTGATATGTACGATCAGACCATTCAATCCCAGTTTGTCGACCAATTCATCGACTAGCACCAATTTCTGATCGGCAATTAAATGTTCCACCTGGGCAATACCCAGATTGCCAAAAAGGGGTTGGTGATCGCCGATGATCTTGCGAACATCAAAATCCGCTAAATATTCATCCGAGTAAAGCAGCGACCGGCAGGATCCCAGACCCATGCCCATACCAAAATCATGACATATGCGAGCCAGGTTTTCATTGATCAATTTCCCCTTTTCCGTACCCCCGGTCATACTGGATACCCAGATCGGGGTCTTCAGCCGGATCGAAAGAAAATCTTTTTCAAGACTCATATCCACCGGATGGGGTTGGAGAACCGGTTCATAATAGAACCGGGAATCTATCTCTTCCCTTTTTACTTTTGATTTAAAGGCGAGCTCAATATGATCTCTTTTACGGTTTGCCGCTGTGGGATCTTCTTTTGTCACGGTACTAAATTAGAGGTCATAGCTAAAACTACAAATTTACCGGTTTGTTCGAAGATGAAGTCTGATGGTGATGGTTTTCCATGGAGAACCGCCATTCTTCAGAACAGAAATCCACCGGTTGTCAGATGAATCCGGAAATCTTCAGTCATAAGAGGAGATCGAATCGTCTCGAGGTATGTTTCTTACCGATAATTTCTGGTGTGGGAGGGATAATTCTGGCACCGTATTTGGTGAGGTGATTGCAGCGTTCATTCTAAAATGACGACCATGAGATTGTATAAGACCTTCCCCCAGGTCCTGTTTATCATATTTATATATAGTGGTGCTTTATGGGCATCCTCCGGTGATCCGGCAGATACCTATTTTGCTGAGGGTCTGGAGTTTTTCCGGAACCGGCAATTTTCTAAGGCGATAACCGCTTACAGCAAAGCTATTGCTGCGAGACCTGGGTTTACCAAGGCATACTATAATCGAGGCACTGCCCGCCTCAATCTCAACCAATACACAGAGGCGATCTCTGATTATAGCCGGGTTCTGGATAGTGAGCCCGAACACCTTAAAGCGCATTTGTACCGCGGTTTTTGTCATCTCAAGCAGAAACGGTATCAGATTGCTCAAGCCGATTTTGATGCGGTAATTACACAGGATGCCACCAATACCGATGCATTATTCAATCGAGGTGTGGTGTTAATGAAACAGGAGCTTTTTAGCGCGGCAATCAGCGATTTTAATCAGACGGTCCGTTTTCAACCCGAGCACAGGGAGGCTTATTTTTGCCGGGGCTATTGTTACAGTCAAATAGAGGACCTGCCCCAAGCTTTAGCAGATTACAATCAACAAATAAGGGTAAATCCAGCCCACACCCATGTCTACCTGAATAAGGCAAATACTGAGATGCGTCTGGAGATGTATCAGGAAGCCCGGCTCAGTTACCACAAAGTGCTGACCCTGGAGCCTGACAATGTGGATGCCTATCATGGACGGGGATTGGCCCATCTCCAGTTACAACAATTCGAACAATCAATTTACGACTTCAGTGAGGCCATTCGTTTGCAGCCTGATTTCATGAGCAGCTATAAAAACCGGGCATTGGCTTATATCGAACTCCAGCGCAAATCGGACGCGCTTCAGGATCTCGAGCAGTATCTGAAACATGATCCTTATGATAAGCAGACCTTGCTGACGCTGGGAAGGCTTCAGAATGAGATGGAAGAATATGCCAAAGCTGAACGAACAATGACCAGATTGCTGAATGACCATCCGGAGGAAGAACAGGCGTACTTACTACGTGGATTTGCAAACCAGAAAACCGGCCACCATAGACAAGCACTGGAAGATTTCTCAACTGCCTTAAATCTTAAGCCGGACCATGAGAATGCACTTTTCAATCGAGGCAACCTTTATTTTGAATTGGGGGAATGGCAAAATTCGATAAAAGACTTCGGTGATTTGATCCGTATTAATAATAGCAACGATGCATCTTATCTGATGCGCGCAAAGGCCAGGATCAATGCATCTGAAGTGGCAGACGGCTGTCTGGATTTGAAAAAAGCCCGCTCATTGGGATCAGAAAAAGCCAAAGAATTACTTATACGTTACTGCAAATAAAATCAGAAGAATCAGGTAAAAGGAACATTTGCGGTTATTATCTTAAGAAGGGGTGGCTCGAATTCGAGTCACCTTTTCTTTTGCAGTGCGAAATTTTCACTGTTTATCAGGGGTTTATGAAAATGATCTTCTTCTTTTTTCGATAAAATCCTTTGGAATTTGCAGGAAAGAAGTCTACATTTGCACGCACTTTTACAAAAAGTGTTTTACGATTAAAAACGAATACAGTGGATACGTTAAGTTATAAAACAAAATCAACCCGGAAGGAGGATGTAGAGCGAAAGTGGTACATCGTTGATGCTGAGGGAGAAACAGTGGGCCGCATCTGCTCTAAGATAGCGCACGTTCTCAAGGGTAAGCATAAGCCTTCCTACACACCACATGTTGACTGTGGTGACCATGTCATTGTGGTGAATGCTGACAAAATTCGATTCACCGGTAAAAAGCTTGCCCAGAAGGCTTACCTCTATCATACAGGATATCCCGGGGGCCAGCGAAGGATTGTAGCAGGAGAGCTGTTATCTCGTAAGCCCCATCAAGTGGTGGAAAAGGCGGTGCGGGGTATGCTTCCGAAGAATAAGTTGGGAAGAAAGATGATTAAAAAATTATTTGTGTATGCCGGTTCCGAGCATCCGCATCAGGCACAAAAACCCGAAACCTTTAAATTTTAAGAATTATGGAAATGGTAAATGCTATTGGCAGAAGAAAAGGTGCAGTTGCACGAGTGTATGCCACGAGTGGAAAAGGTGCTGTTTTTATCAATGGTAAGGAGTTGAAGGACTATTTCCCTCAGCCCCATGTGCAGGACAAAGTACTGGCTCCATTCACTTTAATCCAGAGTGGAAATGTGTATGACTGGAATGTTAATGTTGCCGGCGGTGGATTCAAGGGACAGGCGGAAGCTGTACGTATGGGAATCTCCAGGGTGCTTGTGAAAATCAGCGAAGACAATCGTAAACCGCTTAAAGAAATGAAATTTCTTACCCGGGATGCCCGAGTGGTGGAACGTAAGAAGTATGGTAAGCCTAAGGCGCGCAAGAGCTTCCAGTTTAGTAAGCGTTAATCTTATTCGAAAAAATCTAGAAAAGTCAATAATCCAATGGATAAACCGACCTATAATGAATTATTGGATGCCGGAGTGCACTTCGGTCACCTGAAAACAAAATGGAATCCCAACATGCAGCCATATATCTTTATGGAGCGAAAGGGTATCCATATCATCGATCTCAACCGTACTTCTGTATGTCTTGAAAAAGCTGGCAGAGCACTAAAACAGCTGGCAAAATCAGGCAGAAAGATCATGTATGTAGCCACTAAGAAACAGGCTAAAGACATCATCCAGAATGCAGCCTCGTCCGTCGGTATGCCGTATGTGACCGAGCGATGGCTGGGTGGAATGATGACTAATTTTTCCACAATTCGCCGATCGGTCAAGAAAATGAACAACATTGATCGCATGTTGGCGGATGGTACTTTGACCAGCGTTACCAAAAAAGAGAGACTGACGCTGACCCGGGAAAGGGATAAGCTGGAAAAAGTGCTGGGGGGTATTGCCGGATTAAATCGGTTACCTCATGCTGTTTTTCTTGTCGATATACATCACGAGCATTTGGCTTTGGCAGAAGCCCAACGTCTTGGTTTGAAGACTTTTGGCATGGTCGACACCAATTCAGATCCTAATCTGGTTGATTTTCCTGTTCCGGCCAATGATGATGCGTCCAAGTCGATTCGCATCATTACCGAATACATCACCAATTGCATCCGGGAAGGCCTTGAAGAAAGGAGAAAATCGAAAGAAGAGATCGAGAGCAGCGCTAAAGCCTGAAAAGGCAATTAAAATGTATAAATAACTAAAATTCTACTAATGAGTAATATTTCAGCAGCAGATGTAAAAAAATTACGCGATCAAACCGGTGCCGGGATGATGGACTGCAAAAAGGCTCTTGCCGAAGCTGATGGAGATTTTGAAAAAGCCATCGAAGTACTTCGAAAGAAAGGACAAAAGCTCTCATTAAAAAGGGCTGAAAGAGAAGCGAAGGAAGGAGTGGTATACGCATTGGTCTCCGATAATCATAAAAAGGGAGTTGTGGTCAAACTAAGTTGCGAGACAGACTTCGTTGCAAAAAATCAAGACTTTATTGATCTGACCAAACAAATTGCCGAGATCGCTTTAGATAGTTTTCCCGAAAATCTGGATAAACTTCTGGAACAGAATATCAATGGTATTTCTATTTCCGATAAAGTGGTAGAACAGGTAGGTAAGATCGGAGAAAAGATCGAGCTGGCTTCATATGAACAGCTGGAAGCCCCACTGGTAGTACCTTATATCCATATGGGTTATAAAGCAGGAGTGATCGTAGGTCTAAATAAAGAAGATGTGTCCTATGAAGAAGCAGGCAAAGATGTGGCTATGCAGGTTGCAGCAATGAAGCCGGTGGCCGTTGACAAAGATGGTGTTGATTCCACAACTATCGAAAAAGAGATCGAGATTGGAAAAGAACAAGCTCGACTGGAAGGTAAACCCGAAGCAATGCTGGAAAAGATCGCTATGGGTAAGTTGAACAAATTCTTCAAGGAACAGACCCTTCTCAACCAGGCCTTTGTCAAGGATAGCTCAATGACCGTTGATCAGTATCTAAAGAAACTAGATGGGGATCTAACCGTTAAGGCGTTCCGGCATGTGGCGTTAGGATAAAAAATTTAGAGAGCGAATCAATTTTGGTTCGCTCTTTTTTTAGAATAAAGTTTGCAATGTCTTTAAAATATAAGCGAGTACTGCTTAAACTCTCCGGCGAATCATTAATGGGTGATCAGGCATTTGGGATTCAACCCAAGATGCTGCTACATTATGCTCAACAAATCAAGGAAGTTCGAAATCTGGGAGCAGAGATCGCCGTAGTAATTGGTGGGGGTAATATTTTTCGCGGCTTGCAGGCTAAGCAATCCGGCATTGAAAGAGTGCAAGGTGACTACATGGGAATGATGGCTACAGTGATCAATGGAATGGCTTTGCAGAGTGCTCTTGAAGAGCTGGGGGTATTCACCCGATTGATTTCTGCCATTGAAATGAAAGAGATCGCAGAGCCTTATATCCGTCGCCGGGCTATCCGGCACCTTGAGAAAGGACGCGTGCTGATTTTCGCGGCCGGTACGGGGAGCCCTTATTTCACCACAGACTCCGCCGCTGCCCTGCGTGCCAATGAAGTTTGCGCCGACGTAATTTTGAAAGGTACCCGGGTTGATGGGATTTACAGCGCCGATCCAGAGGAATTTCCAGATGCCATTAAGTATGAGCAACTGAGTTTTGATGAAGCCATCTCTATGGGGCTGAAAGTCATGGATATGACCGCGTTTACCCTTTGTAAAGAAAATGATCTGCCAATAGTCGTTTTTGATGTGATTACCGCGGGCAACCTGGAGAAAGTGGTGAAGGGAGACCTGATCGGTACGGTCGTCAGTAACATATAGACCCTCGCAGAGGGATGTATGAAGATCTTAAGTAAGAGAAACCTATTTTAAAATTCACCCAACCAGTACTCACCTGGCTTTTTACATTCAAAAATCCGGCTGGAGAAGGCTTAGAGCATAATATTTCCTCTTATCCAAGATATTGATATTTTAACAACCGTATCCAATTCTTTAATTGTTCCTACTGCGTTTCAAAATCTACCTAAGCGTAAAATCTGTTTCATATGCCCGGAGCATAATTTTTGTTTTTACCCCGCTATCTCCTATTCCGGCCTTAATTTTCAATTCATCGCCTTTTTCCTGCCGGTCAATTTTATTAAATAATTGTTGATCGAAAGAAATGTTTCCATATTTCATTTCGGCATCGAGTGAGTATTTTAGATCCTGCGGCAGGCCAAAACGCATACGGTCGTATTTACTATCAACGGAAATTTCGGATACTGACTTCGATACCGTATTTACGTCTACGGAGGATTCATACCCAGTTAACACAAAGCGATGATTCAAAACATCAATGTCAAAGGTGCCATATTTATCATTTTTCGCGATAACTTCATCTAACCTGCCAATGATAAAATCTGTCTCGTAACTGCCGGCTAAATCCAGAATCGACAATGACTCTGCTCTGACGCTTCCATATTTACATTCCGCTGATAACTTTTTTCCAGATTTAATTTCCAATTCGGTTTCATAGAGGGACAATTTTATATCTCCGATATTGGCGAGAGTGAAATGAGAATATTTATCGGATATTGAACTACTTTGGGGAATGTCTCCAATAATGTATGTGTCTTCATAAGATTCAAGGTTCAATTGAGCGCATTGGTCAAATTTAACTTTCGAATATTTGGATTTAATCTGCAGATTTGCGCCGGTGCCTCCGGTCGATTTACATTCATATAAATCAAATAGGCCTTGTTGAAAGTCACCAAAATTCAGGGTTGAGTATTTAGAGTTAATGGTCAAAGAACCACCAATATTTTTAGCGATCAACTCTCCACTGTAAAGATCTATTTCGAGATTTCCGGTCAAGTTTGAAGCCACCTCAATTTTTTCATATTTATTTTTCAACGCGATATTTTCAAGAGGTGGTGCTTGAATAGTCATAATCATCTCGAGATCCTTTATGTCATGGGCTACATCTCCATTTTTAAGCTTAACGGTTGCTTTTCCATGGTTTTCAACCCAACTGGAAATCTGTGAGGCCGAGATGACTTCCAATTCATTTCCATTGTTTCGATCATCGAGTTTTATTGCTTCAAAAAGCAGATCGATATCTTCCTGGGTTTTCCCGGTTATTCTCACCTTCAATTCTATATGAATTTCACCGTCGGAACTATTTTTCAATAATAGGGGACCCCTCCGGTGCGTGATATTCAATTTGCGAATCCCACTGGGACTATAATTCTTGGTATATGTTTGCTCTTTTTCCTGTGACTGACCCGACAGGGGTACACAATAGAAGGAAAACAGTATACCGCTAATAAATAGAATGTTGATTATTCTTTTCATAGTACAATTTCTTTTTATCAATTTCATTTGAAAGCCTTTCCAAGAGATCTAATTGTCGTTGATGGTATCGCATTAAAACGCGTACGATGGCTTCATCTTTACCCATATTCTGTAAATCATTTATCGCTGTCTGATAGTTATTTCCTAAAATTTGCATTTCCTCAAAGAGCTCAGGAAATTCCTCGGGACTAATGGTATCAAAAGATAAAGCTGTTTTTCTTGCGTGAATCTGTTGGTTGTATTGATCGAATTCTTTTTTAAGTTCAGGGTAGGTTTCGGCAATGAAGTGATCGGGATTCATCAGATCATTCCGGTTAATCTGAATCGTCAGGTAAAGCACTGTTGCGCTCAGTATAAAGATTATGGAAGCTGCGGCAGCGATCCAAAATTTATTCGATCCCTTATTTTTATTTTCGGAGAGCTGATCATTGATACCCATCCATATTCTGTCTTCGCTCACCAGCTCAATCTGATCAAACCTTTCCTGGTTTTCTCTCACTATTTTTTCGAGCTCCTCATTCATCTATTTTGTTTTTTATCATAGCCTGGGTTAATAATTGTTTAGCTCGGAAGTATTGACTCTTGGAGGTTGATTCTGAAATATTCAATTTGCCGGCAATTTCTGCATGCTTGAATCCCTCAAACAGGTAGAGTACTAATATCTCCCTGCATCCATCGGGTAATTTTTTTATTTCAAAATGTAATTTGTTTATAAGATCCTGATCCGGGTGGTCATCTATTACCGGTAAATTGGCAATGGCCTCCTCTTCATAGTTAATTATCCCTATTTTTTTCTTTTTCCTAAGTACGTCCAATGCTTTATTCACAGCAATGCGACGCATCCAGGTATATAAGCTGCTTTCTGACCGGTATTGATGGATATTCCTGAAGATGCTTATAAATGCATCCTGCACTACATCTTCTGCTTCCGGTGTACTGGGAACGAGTCGAATCACTGCATGATACAAGGGTTTCACAAATTGTTTATACAATTCGTATTGGGCCTTACGATCACCGTTCTTACAGCGCTCCAGTATCCGGTCTTGCAGATGTAGCTCCAGTTCTCCGTTTTTTAGATAGACGGACGGTTCCCAAAAAAGTTGGAATTAAATGCGAATAGAAAGAATTTTTTTTAGAAGTAAGCTCTGACCAGTTTCTTTTCCATAAAATTGATAAAGGCTTTGTTGACCACCTTCTGGCCACCCGGAGTAGGGAAGTCGCCGCTGAAATACCAATCTCCCGGATGGTTAGGTACTGCTTTATGTAGTCCTTCCAGGGTTTGGAAAATGATTTTTACTTCTGCATCTATTGAAGGTGGAGTAAGTATCTCTGAGATCTTCGCCGAAACGGTTTCATAAGGGAATTGATCATACAGGATCTTCACTTTGTTTTCTATTTCCGCTTCCGGTTTCTCCAGCTCCGCCTTGCATAGCTCGTATACTTCAGTGAGCAAATGCTCCTTGCCATGCTCTTTTAGCAGGGCCACCATGGCTTCAAAGGCAATGAAATTGCCCATAACGGACATATCAATTCCGTAACAGTCCGGATACCTTATCTGGGGTGCGGAGGATACAAAAACAATTCGGCGCGGATGCAGACGATCGACCATGGTAATGATGCTGTCCCGCAAAGTAGTACCTCTGACTATACTATCATCTACCAGCACCAGGGTATCAACATTATTCCTTACGATCCCATAAGTCACATCATAAACGTGAGATACCATTTCACCCCGCTCTTCACTGTCAGCAATGAAGGTTCGCATCTTGGCATCTTTGACGACTATTTTCTCAAAGCGGGCTTTTATGGAAAGAATGTCCTCAATTTTTTCAGGACTTGCTTCTGCACCCAAGTCAAGGATCTTCTTTTTCTTTATTTCATTGAGTCGTTTATCCACTCCTTCCATCAAACCGAAGAACGCGGTTTCTGCTGTGTTGGGCACATAGGAAAATACGGTATTATCGAAATCATAGTCAATGGCTTCCAGGACCTGGTCGGTCAGTTCTTCACCCAGCTTTTTTCGTTCCAGGTAAATGTCCTTGTCCGATCCGCGGCTGAAATAAATCCTTTCGAAGGAACAAGCCCTGTTTTCACTCGGTTCGATGAAGGGCACCTCACTAATGCGCCCATCTTTCTTGACGATCAGTGCATGCCCCGGTTTTAGTTCTTTGACGTATTTAATTCGGACCTTAAAAGCAGTCTGAATTGCTGGTCTTTCCGAAGCAGCGACCAGAATTTCATTATCGTGATAATAGAAAGCAGGGCGAATTCCATTAGGATCACGCAACATAAATGCATCACCATGGCCGATGAGGCCACTCATCACATACCCACCGTCGAATTTCTTGGATGCCCGGGTAAGCAGGCGCTGGATATCAAGGTGCTCTTCAATCAGTGCATTGATTTCGCGGTTGCTATACCCATCCAGTTTAAACCAGGTAAAGAGTCGTTGTACCTCATCATCCAGGAAATGTCCGATTTTTTCGAGTACAGTGACAGTGTCTGAGACCTCCTTTGGATACTGACCCAGGTCGAGCAACTCTTCAAACAACTCATCTACATTAGTCAGGTTGAAGTTGCCCGCCAGTACAAGATTTCTGTTGATCCAGTTATTCTGTCTAAGGAAAGGGTGGCATGTTTCAATACTATTCGCCCCATGAGTGCCATATCGTAAGTGCCCTAAAAGGAGCTCACCGGTGAAAGGCCGATTATTCTTCATCCATTCGGCATCATGCAGATGCTCAGGGGAAACGTCTTTAAAATATCGGGAAACATCGATGAAAAGGTCACGCAACGATTGCGGACTATTATTCCTTTTACGACTGATATAACGCGTACCTGGCTTTGGATCAAGTTTTATTGTGGCAATACCTGCACCATCCTGACCCCGGTTCCGCATCTTTTGTAAAATGAGCTGCATTTTCTTGAGACCAAAGAGGGGCGAACCATACTTTTGCTCAAAATATTCAAGAGGTTGCAGTAAGCGGATGAGAGCAATACCACATTCATGTTTTATTTGATCACTCATGAAGCAAAATTAAATATAAGTACAAAGTTAAACCGAAAAATGGACCTTATCAAGGAACAAGATAAGTAGGTATACTGTTCATTTAATCCAGCCCCCTTCATCGTTATGAAGGAGTTAAGATGCTCTAATGAGAGATCCCAATGCAAAAACAATTCTATTTTTAAGAGATAAGTAATTTTAAGATGGCCCTTTTTAGTTTTTTCAAAACGCCCAGACATCAAAAATTTAAGTACGTACCACGTTATTACGATCCGCAGAAAGAACGGCTGGACGAGATCCTCAAGAATGCAAAGGGAGAAGGATCAACCAGCACAGAACAGATGAAATCAAGGATATCCCGGAGTTTTCAGAGCCGGAGTGCTTCCTCTTCCCAGCGTGCCAGTATCAATAGGAGGTCAAACATATTACTAATAGTCATCATAATTACCTTGTTTGCCTTCACGTATCTTTTGCTTACTGTATATTTACCCCGATTTTTACAACAAATCGAAGGATAATCAATTATGGCTGATATTATTCAGCTTTTGCCCGACTCAATCGCTAATCAAATAGCTGCCGGTGAGGTTGTTCAACGTCCTGCTTCGGTGGTCAAGGAATTGATGGAAAACGCGATTGATGCGGGAGCTTCGCATATCAAGTTGATCATTAAAGATGCCGGTAAGCAATCCGTACAAGTCATAGACAACGGAGCGGGTATGAGTCCTACTGATGCCAGAATGAGTTTTGAAAGGCACGCTACCTCCAAGATTAATAAGGCGGAAGATTTATTTGCCATTCGTACATTGGGCTTCAGAGGAGAGGCGCTGGCGTCAATCGCTGCGGTAGCCCAGGTAGATCTGAAAACGCGGCAACACGACCTGGATCTCGGTACCCACCTGGTGATAGAGGGCTCCAATGTCTCGAAGCAGGAGGTATGTGAAACAAGCCCCGGAACCAACATCCAGGTAAAAAATCTCTTCTTCAATATCCCTGCTCGCCGCAAATTTTTGAAGTCAAATACCGTGGAATTCCGACATATCCTGGACGAGTTCCAACGCATAGCCATCGCGCATCCCGAAGTACATTTTGAGGCATTTCACAATGGTACTGAAACCTACCATCTTCCTCCTGGCACGCTTCGAAAACGACTCGTCAATCTTTTTGGAAAAGGCTTTAATGACAAATTAGTGCCGGTTGATGAGGAAACAGATCTTTGTAAAATTTCCGGGTTTGTGGGAAAGCCGGATTCAGCTAAGAAAACCCGGGGAGAACAGTTTTTTCTGTTGAATGACCGATTTATAAAAAGTGCTTATCTGAATCATGCTGTTTTATTAGCTTACGAAAATCTAATCAATCCGGGTACCTACCCATTTTACCTGCTCGCTGTAAAAATGGATCCGGAGAGAGTCGATATCAATGTGCATCCCACGAAACAGGAAGTAAAATTTGAAGATGAACCGCTGGTGTACAATATTATTAAATCGGCAGTTAAACATGCCTTAAATCAGTATAACATCGCACCATCGCTCGATTTTGAACAAAATCCGGTATTTAGTACAAGTACTGCCTCACCCAGAGCGGTGACCGGAAAGATTCTTATTCCCTCCAGCTTTTCCAAACCTCCCCGATTAGACAACTGGGAAGAACTGTACAAAGATCTGGAGAAAACGTCCCCAGTTATCCCTGAATCAACAACATCTCAATTGTCAAACTTCGAAGGTGAAAATCAGGGACTTAAAGAACCAGCTCAGATTCACCAGAGCTACATCATTAGTCAGATCAAATCTGGATTTCTGGTCATTGATCAGCAAAATGCGCATGAGCGCATACTTTTTGAAAGGTATTTGATGCAAATCCGGGAAAAGCCGGCGGGCACGCAAAAGCTGGTATTTCCTAAAACCATAGAATTTCCGGCTCATGAGGCGATGATATTGGAGTCGATGTTGGAGACGATTCAAAAACTGGGCTTTGAGATTGAAAGTTTTGGAAAAAATACCTTCATTTTGCACGGAATACCAGCCCATTTGTCGAATATAGGTGAAGAAGAAAACCTCTTTCACGAACTTTTAGAACAATTTAGGATGAATGTGGATTTAGATTGGAGCGAAGAGAAGAAACTCGCCGCCTTACTGGCGCGGAGTTCCTGCACCAAAAGAGGCACTGCGATGAACCCTATGGAAATGCGCTCCCTGATCGACCAATTATTTGCCTGTGATGAACCATTTAAAAGCCCTTTTGGAAAAAAATGTTTTATCACCTTTGAACTAGAACAACTGGAAAGCAAGTTTAATCAGTGATGTATCGAATTACCGAAGTAGTCAAGCAACTCTTAATCCTCAATGTCCTTTTGTACCTGGTGACTCATTGGTTGATGCCTCAATTAGGACCGGCATTGGCCATGTATTATCCGGCATCAGATTTCTTCAGGCCGTGGCAAATTGTCAGCCATATGTTCATGCATGGCAATTTTCAACATTTGTTTTTTAACATGTTTGCCCTCTTCATGTTCGGTACGGCACTGGAGTCTTACCTCGGACCCAAAAAGTTTCTTACGCTTTACCTGTTATCGGGATTTGGCGCCCTGGCATTGTATCTTGGTGTCTGGTACCTGGAGGTTTCGGCGCTGACTCCGGCTCAGTACCAATATTTTCTCACTCAACCGTATCGCATGGTAGGTGCTTCCGGAGCTGTTTTCGGATTGTTGGCTGGATATGGCATGCTGTTTCCCGAAAGTCAGATTATGCTCCTGATTCCTCCCATTCCCATCAAGGCCAAATATTTTGTGTTAATCTATGCAGCGCTTGAGCTATATTTCGGCATCAGTGCAACCAATCCGGGCGTAGCCCATTTTGCCCATGTCGGTGGAGCAATCTTTGGAGCACTAATCATATTTTACTGGCGAAAATCAGGATTTAGATAGATGTTAGAGTCCATATTAGCAGACATACGTCGGGAATTTTCTTTTGGAAATGTGGTGACTCGCCTGGTGATCATCAATGTGGCAGTATTTATTGCCATTAATCTGATCAGACTCATTTTCTATCTGGGCAATGCCGGAGAAATTCCTCCCCTTTACCATGACATAGTCCATTTTTTTTCTGTCTCGTCTGATATAAAACATAATCTCACCCATCCCTGGGTTTTTGTTACCAGCATCTTTCTGCACGAAAGTTTCTGGCACTTGCTATGGAATATGCTGTTTTTGTATTGGTTTGGTCGAATCGTAGGTGATTTATTGGGAGATCGCAAGGTCTTTCCTATTTATCTGTTAGGGGGTATGGTGGGATGCATTGTCTTTTGGATGAGTGCTCAGTTGCTGCCCTACATGCAGGGATATACCGGCTATGCACTCGGTGCTTCTGCGGGAGTGATGGCTATAGTGGTCACCTCCGGAATGATTGCCCCGGATTATATCATGCGATTGATCCTATTGGGAGACATCCGCTTGAAATATATTGTCTTTGCCCTCGTGTTACTCGATCTTTTTGCCCTGGCTGGAAATAGTAACACCGGTGGACACTTCGCCCACCTTGGAGGAGTAGCCATGGGTTGGTTGTTTGTCAGTCAGCTAAGAGCTGGAAATGATTGGTCGGAAGGGGTAAATAACTTAATGGACAAAGTGGTTAATTTTTTCAAAGGTGAACGTATTCCGGTGTCCAGGTCCAAAGAAGCTAAAATTGTTAAGAAGACCTTTAGCAAATCGGAACCAAAGCAATATAGCGAAGATGAAATTCAGGAACGTATTGACATTATTTTAGAGAAAATCAAGAAAACAGGTTACGATAGCCTTTCCAGTGAAGAAAAAGAATTTCTAAATAATGCCAGTTCACGATGAAATGGTTTTTGCGGGTTCTGCTCTGGCTAAACTGGGTGATCGTGATCTTGACTACGGTTGGCTATCTGGCGTCTTATATTGATCCCGAAACCAATTCTACCCCTCAGGTAATCGGACTATTTATGCCATGGTTGCTGCTTTTCAACCTCCTATTCCTGATATTTTGGGTTTCTCTGAGAAAGCGCTGGTTTGCTATTTCATTGATATGCTTACTACTGGGTGCAGGGCAGTCTACGCGGTTTCTGGGATTTCATTTTAATAAAGACAGTAGTCCAGACCAAATTGGAATCTGCAGTTTTAATAGTCAGAGCTACAATGAGAGCGACCACCTCACCAAATTCCTGCAGGAGATCAAAGGAGAGCATCAATTGGATTTCTTCTGTCTGCAGGAAATCACCGAAAATCATCTGGTTTCTCTGCGAAGTACCACCGGCCTGGACCATCACTACTTTTACAAGGGAAAGGCAATTCTGAGCCGGTACCCTATTGAAGCACAAGGTAATATACAGTTTGATCAGTCAGTCAATGGATGTATCTGGATAGACATCGTGGTACAAGGGCACAAAATTCGGCTCTATGATCTGCATCTGAAAAGCAACCAGGTGACCCGGGAGGCGGAAACGGTACTGGATGATATCAATTCAGACCGGGCTAAAGCCTGGACCAATATCAGGCGGATGATGACCAATTATCGTCGCAACAGCCTGGTTCGACGGGAACAGGTCCGGTCGATCATCAAAAATATCAGTCAGGTGAAGCATCCGATCATCCTGGCCGGAGACTTCAATGATACTCCTTTTTCTTACACTTACCAGCAGTTTAGTGATCGACTTGCGGATCAATTTAAAAGGAAGGGATTGGGTGTGGGAAGTACTTACGCCGGAGCCATCCCTGGTTTGAAAATAGATTATATTTTTGCAGACGAATTTTTTGAGGCCCTGGATCATAAAATATTAAAAGGAACAGCAATATCTGATCATTTTCCTGTCCTCAGTCTAATGAAAATCAAGGAGTAGATGCAACCATTGTTCGTTTATAATAGTCTTACACGCCAACGTGAAGAATTCAAGCCGATCCATGAAGGTAGGATTGGGATGTACGTTTGCGGTCCAACTGTATATAGTGATGTACATCTCGGTAATTGCCGGACATTTACCAGCTTTGATGTGATCTATCGCTTTCTCAAATACATTGGCTATAAGGTACGATATGTCCGCAATATTACCGACGTGGGGCACCTGGAAGGTGATGCCGATGTGGGGGCGGAAGACAAAATTTCAAAGAAGGCAAGGTTAGATCAGTTGGAACCCATGGAAGTGGTACAGCGGTATGCCAATGGGTTTCATGAAATGATGCATACCTTCAATTTACTGCCTCCGGATATCGAGCCCAGAGCTACCGGTCATATTATGGAGCAGATCGAGATGATTCAAATGATTCTCGACAATGGTTGGGCATATCTGAAGAATGGTTCTGTGTATTTCGATACCCCTAAATATATTGCCGCCAAACACGAATATGGAGTATTATCAGGCCGGGTGGTAGAAGACTTGATCCAGGAATCCAGAGACGACCTGAAGGGACAGAAGGAAAAGAACCATCCCTCTGATTTTGCCCTATGGATCAAAGCCGATGCCAGTCATCTAATGCAGTGGACTTCCCCCTGGTCTGTGGGATTTCCGGGATGGCATCTGGAATGCTCTGCTATGAGTACCAAATATCTGGGAGCGCACTTCGACATCCATGGTGGCGGCGCTGATTTGAAATTTCCCCATCATGAAAATGAGATTGCTCAAAATGTAGGAGCCTGTGGAGAAACACCAGCCAATTATTGGCTACATACCAACATGCTGCTGCTGAATGGAAGAAAGATGTCCAAAAGTGAAGACAATTCAGTCACCCCTCAGCAACTGTTTACCGGAGACACTAAACATTTCAGCAAAGGGTTTTCACCGATGGTTGTACGATTTTTTATGTTGCAGGCACATTACCGCAGTACACTGGATCTGACAGATGACGCCTTAGTGGCCGCAGAGAAGGGCTACAAGCGACTGATGGAAGTATTGCGTACGCTCGATAAAATTGAGGCCGGGAATCAGAAGGATCTGAGTGAACTCGATCAGGAAATCAATAGCATCATGGATGGCGTGCTTGCGGATATGAGCGATGATTTCAATACGCCTAAAGCACTGGCAAAACTTTTTGAATTGACCACAAGGATAAATGCATTAAGTGGCAAGCAGATTGATCCCGGAGCGTTGAGTGCGGAAACCTTACATCGCCTAAAGGAGTTTTTGCCTCGTTTTATCAGTGAGGTACTTGGTTTGCAGGATGATAGCAGCGAACAAGAACAACAATTGGTGGGAGGACTCATGGATCTGATTATCGATCTGCGAAGAGATGCCCGCTCGAATAAAGATTGGAATACCGCGGATAAAATCAGAGATACCCTAACTTCGTTATCGATCCAATTAAAAGATGGTAAGGAAGGAACTTCCTGGTCGAAGTCATAATAAGCTATGATGAATAAAACACTCTTTGCAGGAATTTTCATGTTGGCCCTGGTGCTGGTTTCCTGCCGGTCTGATCGTACTAAAAGCACAGGTGATACTGCCCAAACTGAAAGACCTTCCGTCACTATACCTGCTTTCAACCGGGATAGTGCTTACGCTTACGTTCAAACTCAGGTCGACTTTGGACCGCGCAGCATGGGAAGTGAGGGCCACCTGGCCTGTAAGGACTGGCTGGTCAACAAATTGACATCATTTGGTGCTCAGGTTTCCGAACAAAGTTTTCCGGCAGCTTTGCCTACCAATGAGGTATTTCAGGGAACCAACATCATAGCCAGGATCAATCCAGGGCATAGTCAAAGAATTCTGCTTGCTGCACATTGGGATACACGCTACAAAGCAGAGAAAGACCCTGACCGGGATCAAAGGGATACCCCCATTCTGGGAGCAGATGACGGAGCAAGCGGTGTGGCGGTCCTATTGGAGATCACCCGAACCCTTCAGAGCAATCCGGTCGACCTCGGGGTCGATGTGGTGCTTTTTGATGCCGAAGATCAGGGTGACAATGGAGGCCAGTCGGAAACCTGGTGCCTTGGATCTCAATACTGGGCTAAAAACCTGACCCCACAGGACAGGCCTCAGTATGGCATCCTACTGGATATGGTGGGAGCTAAGGGAGCAACCTTCCCCAAGGAGGCAATCTCCATCAATTTTGCCAATGGAGTACTGGAAAAAGTTTGGTCGCTCGCCCAATCCATGGGCTATGGCGGATATTTTTCTAATAACCGGGTGAGTCAGTTGATTGATGATCATCTTTTTGTCAACCAGATTGCCGGTATCCCCATGATTGATATCATCAATTACAACAACGGATTCGGCAGTTATCATCATACCCACGATGATAATATGGACATTATGGACCGGAATACACTGCGGGCCGTCGGCCAGGTAGTGTTGGCTCTGCTATACAAGGAAAGTGTAGGAGCAATCTAGGACCAGAATTTGTCATTAGAATTTAGTGGGTTCATCTACAGGGACCAATTGCAACTATTTTCTCATTTTACCCACTGTATTTCATGCTAATCCAAATGGCTCTCACATTTTATTTGCATTTTTAGAGCAATGTGGCATTGGATATATTTTTTTGGAATGGGAACGTTTCTCTGGATGACAATCGGTCAGCAGAAACCGGCGGACATATACCCCGAACCATCCGGAGAGACGAGAGAAGATAGCAGTGGCTGGGGTTATGTCGATGATCAGTTGTGTAGTCTCTGCCACGAACAGATCTATCATGACTATCAGGAAGTTGGCATGGCCAGGTCCTTTTCGCTGCCCTCCAAAGTTAAATCAATGGAGGATTTTACCGTTGAGGGCTTCTATCATGAGGGTACTCAATCTTATATGCGAATGGTGCAGCGTGATTCGCAACTGTTTTATCAGCAATTCCAGCAGGACGGGATGGGCCAGCAGATCAACTTTTATGAGCGGAAGGTCGACTGGATTCTCGGTTCCGGCAACAAATCGCGCACTTACCTCTACCAGACTGAAAACGGACAGATGTATCAGTTTCCCCTGGCCTGGTATACCGATACAGATTCATGGGCAATGGCTCCGGGATTTGCCGCAGAGCGCGGAGCGGATATTTCCCGGGAGGTGAAAAGGGAATGCATGTTCTGTCACAATGCATACCCCTATGAAAAAACGCCAGATCGTATCTGGGATGTGGATACCTACTCTCGCAATTTACCGCAGGGCATAGGATGTCAACGATGTCATGGACCAGGAAAAAAACATATTGACCAGGCGGTTGCTCAGGCGGTTCCGGATAGTGTGCAATTGAGTATCGTCAATCCGGCAAAACTTTCTCCCGGGAGGAGAGATGATGTCTGCAATCAATGTCATCTTCAACCTTCGATTGCCGCGATGGGTATTCGTAACTATGACCGGGGAGACTACTCATACATTCCCGGACAAAGGTTAGGCGAATATCAGATGCACATTGATGTGCAGGAAGAGGGAGTCAAACAGGAAGATCGTTTCGAAATTAACCATCATGCTTATCGATTGTATCAAAGTCAATGCTATCAGGTGAGCCGGGGTAATCTGGGATGTACGAGTTGTCATGATCCCCACCGGAAGCTGAAACCGGAAGAAAAAGAAGCCCACTATCGTGCTGTTTGCCTGCAATGCCATGAAAAACATGAGCGGAAGCTTGTGAGTGCCTACTATTCCGAGGTTGCCCCCGACCAATGTGTTACTTGTCATATGCCGCAACACCGCAGTCAGGATGTGGTAGAAGTAGTGGTGACTGACCATCTGATCCGTCGCTCCCCTCCGGAAGAGGACTGGCTCAAGCCGCTTGAAGAGCAGAGTACTTCCATAGAAGGCGTCCGTTTTCTAAATGATGATTACAAGCCGGATATTCCCTCAGCCGGTATTTATCTGGCCGCTCCAATTATCAGAGTATTACCTGGTAGTAGTTCTGCCCTCGAGTATATGGCAGAGAAACTGGCTACGGATACCAGTTTAGGTATTCCTCCCTATTATGATCTACTCAAGGCACAGATAAATCAGGGATTTTATAGCGAAGCCAGGAAAACTGCAAATCATATCCTGACGATCCATCCCGGTAGTGAAGAAGCGCTGATTGCCAGAGGTGTCGCCGAGTTTCACCTCGCAGGACCAGACACTGCACTCTACACTTTCGAGGAAATATTAAGCACTAATCCCGAAAGCGCGAATGCGCATTATGACCTGGGCCTGGCCCAACAGGCAATAGCCATATCAATGGACAGTCTGAAACAGGATCAGAAGTCTCTGTGGTTTCAACAGGCGCTATCTTCATTCAACCAGGCATTGCTACTTCGAGATAATTTCAGCGCTGCCGCATTGCATAAAGCCCAGTGTGAACAGGCCCTGGGCCGCAGTAATGCTGCCGAGTCATCTTACCTCAGTGCTCTGGCTACCCAACCGAAATATACCGAAGCTTATCTTGGGCTGGGTGCGCTCTATTTTCGACGCGGTAACACAGGAGCCGCACGAAGATATCTTCAACATGGGGTGAGAATGGCATCCAATCCGGACCAGATCAGGGCAAAAGCAAGCGAATTATCTATCAACCTGGAGTAATTGGCCGTTAGCAGCCGGATTTTGGTCCAGGCAGATATCAATTAAACTTGCAAAATGTTTCAGGTAAACATTTGGTATAAATAAACAAGGATTCTATATTTGCACGCCGCCATCTGTAAGCGGTCTATTTCTTTGAAATATTGGGGCGCATAGCTCAGTTGGTTCAGAGCACCTGGTTTACACCCAGGGGGTCGGAGGTTCGAATCCTTCTGCGCCCACCCTTCATTCAAATTTCACCATTCCCTCTCCGATAGTTTCTGTTCAGCCTTAGGTGTGATCCACTTTCATATTGGCTTCATTTTTTGCCCTGGATATCCAGCGATTCCCCCTGGCACCACACCAGAATTCCGATAAATTAGTAATTAGATTTGGCTTGGTTCGGGACCGTCAGTGCAGTCCGATTGGGAACCGTGATAAGTCCTAAAGTTGAACTTTCATTTGAGAAAAATATTTTATTAATCTTTTTTCATGTATGTAATAAAAAAGAGTTGAACGGTTTATTTTCATTTGAAAAAAATATATGTATTTCTTCTAGGAATGACTTTTATAATAGATAAAATCAACTTAATTTTGAAGCAACACTCAGAGCTGTGGTTCGCCTCTCAAGCGTTTCCCTCCTCTATCATTTCAAGTAATGTAAATAAACTCTATGACTGAAACGTCTACTTTTTAGTTTGCTACTAACGTAGTTTTTTTTTGATTTGATTCCCGTTTGTATTTGGTCATTTTTTGACCAGTCTTGATCCGTAGTTTTTTGAATGATTTTCGCAGGGCGATTTCATACTGTAATTTTATTTTACAGTTGTAAATCTTTCTAGTATCTAACAAAAAGTTCCGGAATAAGACTGAGAATTATTGCACCGGACATTGCATGATGTGCATGCCTGGTGTCTAGTCAGAAATGACTGCGTTTTTATTTTTTAATTAGGTAGCAAAACTCAAAATCCGTAAAGCATTAAAATATTAAAAATCAATTTTAATTATTCTCTTTGGCTGACATCTGATGGAGAGAAAAATGTGGTTTTTATAATTTTAATTTGAGTAAAAGTATTCTGGATCAGTTATAGTGGTGTCTTCTCTTTTTCCCGATCAATCCTGAAGATTACTGCGTGACTAAATGTCCATGACCTGCTCAGGCCTTCGCGTGCTTTTGAGGGTGTTGCCATAAGTATTTTTTATGAAAACCCATAGTTATCCCGTTTTTCATGCTCTGCATGAGACAGACCTTTCTTTGTCAACTACAGAGCATTTGGCATTAAGCCCCAAACCTTCTTTTCTTGAACTTCTTGTTCAGGTAATAGGTCAGGAATATTTATTAGTAAACCCGAATAAATATTCTGTAAAGTGGCCGTTCTCTGCTAAAAGAATTTTCGATTTATTTTTTACACTTCTTGCTTTGACCCTTTTATTTCCCGTTTTATTAATCATTTCTCTCATTATTAAATTAGAGAGTAAGGGTAGTGTCTTTTATATCCCTTTGCGTGAGGGCAAAAATAATGCACTATTTCCCTGTCTTAAATTTCGGACAATGCACGCTCACCAATGCGACAACCCGGTGTCCGGAAATCGATCTACCGTAATTAATGATCCGCGTATTACCCGTTTTGGCCGTTTCTTACGCAAGTATTCATTAGACGAGTTACCTCAATTATTTAATGTACTGCGGGGTGAGATGAGTTTGGTAGGCCCAAGGCCCCACCGGACACAACTCGGCCAGGAATTTCGAGCACATGATTTAAATTATGATTTACGCCATAAAGTTAAACCTGGCCTTACCGGATGGGCACAAGTGAATGGATGGCGCGGATCAACAAAAACATTACAACAAAAAATCGAGCGGATAAAACATGATCTATGGTATGTCAGTAATCGCAATCTGTTTCTTGACTTGAAGATTATCTGGCTTACTGTCTTTGGAGGAGGCCTTAAAGACCCTCTGTGCCCTTAATTTTATAGGAGTTAACAGGACCGGCATATGCTCTTTCCCAACATCCGGATTGAGGCCAAAAGATGAGGTATGCAATTTGTACTTTCAATGCCGGTTTCTGCTTTCTCTGGAGGGATAAAGGATGGTAGTTGGTAGAAAGATGTACTTTCAGACCAGAAAGTCACTCTATGAAGAAATTTGAGCGAAGTCTTTCATTACCATCCGTGGTCGCAATTGCCATTGGTGGAATGCTAGGCAGTGGTCTTTTTGTCCTTCCGGGCCTCGCTGCGGCCAAAACCGGTCCATCCATCTGGATCGCGTACTTGATGGCAGCGGTTAGTGTCTTCCCAGCTGCCATGTCGAAAGCGGAGATGGCAACGGCGATGCCGAGTTCCGGCGGTACCTACATTTACATCGAACGCACTTTTGGACCGTTACTGGGTACAATATCCGGATTGGGCTTATGGTTGTCTCTTTTGTTGAAAAGCTCGTTTGCTTTGGTCGGGTTTGGTGCCTACTTGCTGATATTGGTGAATGTAGACATCAAAATTGCGGCACTGGTATCTCTTGGATTGATCACGCTGCTGAATATCTCCGGGGTTAAAAAAGTAGGTAAGGTTCAGTTGTTTGTCGTCGCTATTAGTGTGACCGCTTTAGCGCTTTTAGTCATATTTGGCTTTGCGACCTGGGATGTCAATTTGATGCGCCCCATGATACTGCATGGTACGTCCGGTCTTTTTGCTGCCACGGCCTTCGTGTTTGTCTCCTATGCAGGAGTGACCAAAGTAGCGGCCATTGCGGAGGAAATCAGGAATCCTGACCGGAATTTACCGCTGGCTATGATCATTGCTCTATTGGGCGTCACGAGTATCTATGTGCTGGTGACCTTCGTGATGGTCGGGAATGTATCTGTGGATGCCTTACAGGCCGATATCCATCCAATCTATACATTTGCCTTTACCATGGGAGGAAAGGTAGTCGGCATATCTGCGGCAATTCTGGGCGTTATCACCCTGGTTTCTATGGCCAATTCCGGCATTCTGGCGGCGTCAAGATTTCCCTTTGCTATGAGCAGGGACGCGCTTCTGCCTCCGGTGTTGGGAAGGGTCCATCATCGTTTCTTGACACCTATCACCACCATTATCCTGACGGCCAGCATTATGGCACTAGCCATTATCTTTCTGGATGTAGAGAAAATTGCCAAACTCGCCAGTGCATTTAAGGTGACGATGTTTATTTTGGTCAATGCCTGTGTAATTGTCCTGCGAGAAACATCGGTGCATTGGTATCAACCTTCCTATCAATCACCACTCTATCCCTATTTACAATTATTTGGCATTCTCAGTGGACTTATTTTGCTGTTCTTTTTAGGGCTTACGCCTCTTCTGGCGGTATTTGCCATTATTGTTTTGGGGCTAATTGCTTTTATATTCTACGGGCAATCAAGGGCACAGCGAAAGGGGGTACTCCGGCTCTATGGTCACCGTCCGGCTTTAAATCTACTCTACAGGAAATCTGAACTGCCCCGGGATCATCTGGATGTCGAAGCATACTCTCGGCATACGACCAAAAGCCGTACCCTGGATCACCTGATCGATGAAGATGCTAATGTGGTGGTCGCGCTTTTTGGAAAGGAACATTCACCCGAAATGATTGCCGAAATGGGTCTCTCCCTGGCTGGACTTGGTCAGGCGCAAGTGGTCCACCTTACCGAAGTACCCGAACAAACTGCCCTGGAAGCGGTCGATGAGGAAAACCCGGCCATCAAAGCTATCGAAAGGAGAATTTGCACCATGGCGGAAGAAAAATCAGTGGACTTCCGCTTTGATGCCATCGCTACCCATGAAATGGTGGAAACCATGCATACCATCAGCAACCTGACCCATTGCAATTGGATCGTCATGGGTTGGGAAGGAAGGGCTGGTAATGGCTTGCTGGTGCGAAATCCCACCGGCTGGCTGACTACCCATCTCAATTCTCATTTTGCGCTCTTCAAGGATCATGGGGTACGATATATCCGTAAGATTTTGGTGTGTCTCAGACCAGGAAGAGAAGATCCATTGTTTCTGCAGGTAGCAGATCAGATCGCCGGTTACTATGGGGGCGAATTCACCTTCCTCCGGGTATTGAGAGAAGATACTTCAAGTGAAGTACAGGAGAAACTTCGGGAGGAATCCAGACAATTGCTGAAAGGTAGGAAAAGCAAACACGATCTCCGATTCATTTTCAACGATAATGCCGTGGATGCCATCCTGGAGGCAGCTACCGCCTATGATTTACTGATCACCGGAACCCCGGTCAATGAGGATGTGCTGCATATTCTTTTTGGGTCCGGCCGGGATAAATTTGCCGAACGAGCCACCTGTTCAGTATTGAGGTTAACCGTAAAGGAATAGCCGCCTCGATCTATCCGGTCAGTTATTTGCGTATTTATACCTGCTAAGATCAGGCATAAATACGCTTGAAAACCTTAGAATTTCTACTTAAGATTTATTGATGATTTTCAAAAGATGGTCGAGTGTATAAAATGCATCGACTTTCAATTCGAAAACGGTAACCGAATGGCTATGTGTAGGTTTAATCTGACTCTAATATTCCTGCTGACCGCATCAGTAATTCCCCTTGCTCAGGTACCGGACAAAATTGACTTTCAGGCAGTGGCCCGGGATGCCACCGGTGAAATCCTGGTTAGTCAGGAAATGCTGGTGCGAACCAGCGTTCTCAGAGGTTTTATGCCTGGAACCATAGTATACCAGGAAGAACATGTGACCGGTACGGACCGGTTCGGGCACTTTGTAATTCCAGTAGGTAGCGGAGATCCTATTGAGGGCACCTTTTCAGAGATTGATTGGAGTCTTGGCTCTTATTTTCTGAAGGTTGAACTGGATAGCGATCGTTCGGGTAAATATCTTGAAATGGGATTATTGGAGATGATGTCGGTGCCCTATGCATTTTATGCAGAAAGGTCTGGTAATGTGAACGATGCCGATGCTGATCCTGCCAATGAATTACAACAGATTAGCATTCAGGGTGAAGTACTCTCGATTAGTCAGGGAAATTCGGTTCAAATTCCAGATGCCAGCAATACCAACGAATTGCAGCAACTCAATTTTACGGAAGGCAACCTTCTTTCCATCAGCGGCGGCAATACGGTACAGTTACCTGCTTTTACGACCAAATGGAAAGAAAGCGGGCAGGCCGTTTACCTCGAACAGGGAAAGGTAGGAATCGGCCTATCCTCCCCACCTAGCCTATTGTCAGTCTATGATCAGAATACTGCCATGATGCAATTTCTTACGTCAACCTCCGGCAATAGCCAGAAGGACGGATTTACGGTGGGTTTGAATCGTCTGAGTCATTCGGCCATGGTCTGGAATTACGAAGCTGGTGATATTCGCTTGGGTACCAATGATCAAACAAGATTGTATATAAATCAATTTGGCCGTATTGGCATTGGTACCACGGCACCGGGAGACCGGTTGGAAGTCAACGGAGAAACCAGTGATGTTGGCATCCGTATCAAAGCAGGAGAAGGGAGAAATGCCACCCTGGCCTTATTGGAGAATCACAGCAACAATTATGGATTTAGTTGGGAATATGATGGAACGGATAAGAAAGTATTTCTCCGTAGTCATGGTTTTCGTAATAATAGTGATGCCGAAATTATTTCTGTGACGAGTAACGGACTGGTTGAACTGGGGACAGAGACAGTGAGAATCAGGGGCAGAGATGGAGATTTTTCAACCCTTTCCTTCACGCACGACAACTATGGATCTTCAACGCTTCATCTGGGAATTCGGGAGGGTTTTCCCGTGTTGGATTTTACTGCTCAGCCTTTACTCATGAGAGCATCAAATCGGTTGGCACTCGCCATAGATGATGATAGTGGCTATGTGGGTATTGGAACGGACAATCCCAGAAGTGAACTGGACGTAAGGGGTGGTGCAGAAATCTCCGGACCATTGAAGGTGGCAGAAGCCAGCACGATTGAAGGTACACTGACCGCCAGACAAGACCTCGTAGTAGAGGGGTCTTTGGCCGTACAGGGAGAGATGGAAATAGACGGTTCTGTCAATATCGGAAACGGAGCATCCTTTTCTCAAATTCAGGAGTTTACCGGCACCACCGGAACGGGAAAATGGGTTGACATCGCCTACCCGGCAGGATATACCAAATCGAATACCCGGGTCCTGAGTTTGCAGGTGCAGGTCAAGTCAGGTGCCTGGATCATACAGGGAGGAGATTATGACAGTCCCCAGAGGGTAACCGTGTACCTGTTTGACAATCAGATAAGAATCTTAAATCCAAACATAAGTGATTTTGAGAACCGGCCCTACCGACTGCTATTGTTGAGAATGAACAATTAATCTTAACCGGGAAATATCCCTAACTCTAACAAAGATGGTTAGGAAGATGTCCATGATAATAGCTCTCCTGATGGCCCATCATTGTGGGGGACAACATTTGTCTGCGTATGTGATTGGGGCCACCGGAGGTACTTTGAAATCCGAGGAACTAACACTTTCAATCTGTGCCGGGCAGGCTGGCTTTGCCGGCTCGCTGGAGGCGGAAAAACAGATGCTGAACGTAGGCTTTCTCCAGACACTTTTGGATCAAAGTACTCGAATAACCTATGCAGAAAAAGATCTTTCGCTGTTGGTCTATCCCAATCCCATGTCCGACTACTTTACCTTGTCTATACTTTCCACCAAAGATTTGAGAGTGTTTTGTCAACTACGAGACTATCTGGGAAGGATAATTATACATCTGGATACTCAGAATTTTGCTGAATCCTTTGAAAAGACCTTTTCCGGCCTCACCTTATCAAATGGTATTTATCAATTGGAGGTGACACTGGTAAAACACCAGGGCCTGGCGAACCGGTATTTTGTCCCACTTATCTGCATTAACTAAAATTTATGATCTGCCATGAAAAAATCAATAGCCACAGTGATTGCATTGCTCTTTGCTTTGCACCTTCCCGCTCAGACACAGCTCGAAATTCAGGGTGATCCATCCTCAACAGATACCGTCGCCATTATCAAAGTCAACTATAGTGGTTTCAGTTCGGATGAAGCAATAGGACTGGTGGTGAGTACACCGGAAAGTATTATTGGAAAAGGAATAGCCGGATCATTCTGGGGTGCCAGACGGGGGCTGGTGGCTGGTTCGGATCATGGAATTGCACTTTTTGCCGAGAGCCAGAACGGTCTGGGACTCTCTGCAAAAAGCAATATGAATTCGGCCATTGTAGGGGTAAGCCAGTTAAATCAGAATCTGATATTTAACATTACGGACAAAGCGGGCGTGATTGGGATCAGTGACGATACTATCGGAGTCCTGGGTATTTCAATTAAGGCTGATGGTTATGGCCTCTTGGGTAAATCCACTGCTCTCCGGGGGCGAGCGGTGAAAGGTATCGCTTATGGTGAGAACAGTATTGGCTCAATGGGGATTGCAGCTGCAGCAAACAGTACCGGTGTTTGGGGGGATGGTTATACCGGAGGTTTTTTTAGGGGAAGTAACGGTACAGCCATTCAGCTTGGCGGGGCCGTAACTAATTATTCGAATCCAGCGGAAGGTGCTGATGATGCGGTGATCCGTAGTCAAAAAAGCCAGATCCATGGTGACTTTATCCTGGTCACTAATGATGAAATGGCCATCAGACTGGACGATGACGGTAACAGTACTTCTCATTTCAAAGTATTCAATGGCGACAGTGTGCAGATCTTTAGCCTGGATGAGGGTGGAAATCTGACAATTACCGGTACGTATAGTCCATCATCAGATATAAATCGAAAGGAAAATTTCAGGGATATTGATTCAGATGGAATTCTTGAGAAATTAGCCTCTTTATCTATCACAGAATGGCAATTCAAAGGGGAGGCGGCCCGGCATATTGGTCCGATGGCTCAGGATTTCCATGATGCTTTTGGGCTTGGCCAAAATCGGACCACCATTGCGACTGTAGATGCCGACGGCATTATCATGGCAGCTATCCAGGCTCAACTGGATCTGATCCATCAGCTGCAAAAGCAGAACGGGGGTCTGTACGATGAGATTCGAAGTATCCGGATGCAACTGAAGGAAATGGATGATCTGAAGTCAAGACTGGAAAAGCTGGAATCAGTAATCAGCAAATAACCAATAACACTCATTATGAAAACTACTAGCAAACACGGTTGTAAGCCTTGGCTTTCAATTTTCAACTATTTCATACTATGTATACTACTATTCCATTCCAATTTAGGCCCGGCTCAAACTCAACTCGAAATACAGGGGCACCCAAATTCCACCGATACCGTGGCACGGATCAATGTAAACTTTAGCGGAGTAAGTGAGGTAGTAGGACTAGCCGTTCATTCGAGACCAGGTCCTACGTTGGGA
>JAGQWZ010000095.1 GCA_020436835.1 Saprospiraceae bacterium
GACAGGGCAACTGAAGCTCACTTTTTATCACCGTCAATCAGATCACTCGATCATAGCTCGGACATTTTCAACAATGGCTTTAGCGGTGATTCCAAATTCTTCATAGATCTTTTTATAGGGAGCACTGGCCCCAAAGTGATCGATTCCAATTACTTTTCCCTTATTGCCTACCCATTTGTGCCATCCCATTTTAGCCCCCGCTTCAATGGAAACCCGGTTTGTAATGGCCGGTGGCAAAACATTATCCTGATACGTCTCATCCTGATTTTCAAATAATTCCCACGAAGGCATACTGACCACCCGGGTATCTATATCACTGTCGGACAATATCTTTTGAGCTTCAAGGGCTAGCTGGACTTCACTTCCGGTGGCAATAATGATCGCAGCAGGTTTCTCCCCCTGCTCTTTTGATAATATATATGCTCCTTTTTCTACTCCCGAGGCCGGGGCATAGACCGACCGGTCAAGAATTGGTAATCCCTGACGGCTCAGGACCAGCATCACCGGGTTTTTCTTGCGTTCGAGAGCTACCTTCCAGGCAACTACTGTTTCATTTGCATCCGCCGGTCTGATCAGAGTCAGATTGGGCATCGCTCGCAATGAAGCCAGGTGTTCAATCGGTTGATGGGTCGGACCGTCTTCACCCAAGCCTATGCTATCGTGCGTCATCACATAGATGACCGGCAGTTCCATAATTGCTGACAAACGAATTGCAGCTCGTGCATAATCTGTAAATACAAAGAAGGTTGCAGCATAAGGCCGTAAACCTTTATGTAACGCCATGCCACTGCTCGCAGCACACATCGCCATTTCCCTTATTCCCCAGGCGATATTTCGTCCGGAGTAGTTCTCCTTCGAAAAATGCCCTTTACCCTTCATCGCCGTCTTGGTACTGGGTTCCAGGTCGGCACTACCTCCAATCAACCAGGGAATCACGTCCGAAATAGCATTCAGGACTTTGCTGTTTACCGCCCTGGTAGCCATGTTACCATCTTCGGGAGAAAATGTGGGTAAATGGTCTTTCCAATTGTCCGTGAGACTCTGATTGAGCGATCTTTCCAATTCTACTGCCAACTCAGGAAATTCATTCCGGTAGTTCTGATAGACTTTGTTCCACTTTTGGAAACGCTCCTCGCCTTCTTCCCGGCAATTCATGTGGTCTAGCACACCATCTGGTACATAGAAAGGAGTCTCACTTGGCCAACCGTAACTCTTCTTGGTCAGTATCACTTCTTCCTCACCCAGAGGAGAACCGTGTGCTTCGGCCGTATCCTGATAGTTCGGTGATCCAAATCCGATATGGGTCCTTAGAATAATCAAACTGGGTTTTTCTTTTTCTGCTTTAGCTTCTTCAAATGCGTCCGTAATTTTCACCACATCATTGGCGCATTCACCCAGGTTAATCACCTGCCAACCGTATGCCTCGAAACGTTTTTCAACATCTTCCGAAAAAGCTAAATCTGTTTTACCCTCAATGGTAATATGATTATCATCATACAGGTAGATTAGTTTACCGAGGCCTAAATGTCCTGCCAGGGAAGCCGCTTCATGCGATGCTCCTTCCATGAGGTCACCATCACTGCAGATGGCATAGGTATGATGATCAATTATTTCAAATCCTGGCCGATTATATTTGGCTCCAAGGTGCGCTTCTGCCATCGCCATCCCGATACCTGTCATAAATCCCTGACCGAGTGGACCGGTGGTTGTTTCTACACCTGGCGTTATATCATACTCCGGATGGCCTGGTGTTTTACTTTCCCATTGCCTGAATGATTTTAAATCATCAAGACTCAGCCCATATCCAGTGAGATACAGGGTGCTGTATTGCAGCATGGATGCATGCCCGTTTGATAAGATGAAGCGGTCCCGATCCATCCATTGCGGTTGCCCGGGATGATGTTTCATAATCCGTCTAAATAAAACATAAGCAGCTGGTGCCAGTGCCATCGGGGCACCAGGGTGACCACTATTTGCTTTTTGGACTCCATCCATTGAAAGAGTCCGGATCGTATCAATACTTTGGTTAATAAGCTTTGTCGATTGCATGATAAAAATTATTACAGTAAATAAACTCGGCAGACTATTTAGATCTTACAAAGATGAGACCTGAGTTGATAGTTAATGCCCTGCAAACCTGCAAAAAAAATTTCTATTTATAGTAAAATCAAGCCAATTCGGCTAATTTCAATTTTGCTCCCTAGTTTCCGGAAGAAACAAAACGGACCAATCAATTGAATACTGACAAGTTATTAGTACCGGTAAGGATTCCCCAAGCTCATAATTTGATGATGGTATTTCTTCGGTAAAGTTGCCAGGCAAATAACCATATGAACATGGTGTAGGTTAGCGCCTGCATGAAGGACCCAAAATAATTGCCAAAGGCTGATTGAAAAAAATGACTATACAACCAGCCATAGAGAGACTGATCCCCAATTCGTACCAGTGAAAATGTCTTAATAATTAGTCCGGAGAGTGCATAGGAAATCAATGGATTCATGCCAAATACCCGAAAGACATAAGTCCAGTTGGTATATTCCCTGACATCGATTAGCCATAAAAGTAATGCAAACAACAGCATGGCAAGTCCACCGGTTAGTAAGACATAGGAGCTGGACCAAATGGGTTTATTAATGGGAAAACCCAGAAATTGCCACAGATAGGCTAATACGATTAGACCGGGAGCTATAAGTACCAGCAATTTTATTTTTTGATGATTCTCGGTGATCTGTTGAATTAACCGCCCAGTGAGAAATCCAAGGATAACGGTACCGACGGTAGGTAAGGTAGAAAGTAATCCTTCGGGATCAAAAGGGATTCCATAACCATGGTAAATATGGTTTTCACCAAACAGCTTCAAATCGATCATCCTTACCAGATTATTTTCCAGGGAAAGTGGATCCTCTACTCCGGTTGATAGTAAAATTCCCCAATACCCAAGAAGTATCACCACTAGTGAGATCAATAATGCCCTCCTGTTGAGAAAAGCACAAAGAAGTGCTCCGAATCCATAAGCTAATGCGATCCTTTGTAAAACACCAAAGATTCTCAAATCGGCAATTGATTTATTAAAGAACGGATACCAATTGAGCAGAAGGCCAACCAGGAAGATCATCACAGTACGCCACACGATTTTGCGAACCAGTTGGCTTTTATCTTCAGCATATTTCCGGAAAGAAAATGCCATCGCCAATCCTACGATAAATACGAAAAAAGGGAAAACCAGGTCTGTCGGCGTCCAACCATTCCATTTTGCATGGTGCAGTGGAGCATACACATATTCCCATGAACCCGGTGTATTGACGATGATCATAAAAAAAATGGTCATTCCTCTCAATACATCAATTGACAATAATCTCTTTTGGTTTTTCATCTTGTACAAATTCGTAAACCTATATCGCAAAGTAGAAAAAAGGAATGGAATGAGTAATTATAGAGGTAAAAAAGAAAAGGACATCAAAAAGTTGATGTCCTTCTAAATTTCTGATCCGCAGAAATTGAATTAATTTTCTGCTTGTGTTTCCGGAGCAGGAGGTGTGACCTTTCTCGGTCTGCCTCTTCTTTTCGTGGCCGGTTTGGTTGCAGCGGTATCAGCAGATTTTGCTTTTGCCGGTCTGCCTCTTCTTTTTGCGGCCGGTTTGGTTGCAGTGGTTTCAGCAGATTTTGCTTTTGGCGGTCTGCCTCTTCTTTTTGCTGCCGGTTTGGTTGCAGTGGTATCAGCAGATTTTGCTTTTGCCGGTCTGCCTCTTCTTTTTGCGGCCGGTTTGGTTGC
>JAGQWZ010000096.1 GCA_020436835.1 Saprospiraceae bacterium
ATACAACCACTGCGGTTGACCAATTTTCGAATTTCAAGATTTATCAATTCAAACCCTATCCCAATCCATTTTTTGAAAGGATAAATGCCTCTTTTAGCTCGCCAGGGAAACATATTCGCTTGAGTCTCATCAATGCAACGGGTCAGGAAGTGTTCTTGTTGGAAAACAGATATTTTCCGGAAGGGGACTATCAGTTGTCACATGATATTCCTGAACTAATACCCGGACAGTATTTTTGTCAATTCAAAAGCACTGATTTTCATCAATCAATTCCCCTGATTCACTTTTAATCCAAGGGTTCAAATGTTCTCGTACAAATCAGTATAATCTAAACACCGGTATCCCGGTTGGCAATTTCACTGCGAAAGTGAATAACAAACCGGAATACCTGGATCTATGATTAACTCACTTAAACACTACTATTCAGAACCAAAACATTAGACGGAACTCGAGTTCCATTTTCAATCTGCCTGGGTGAAACTGGCTTCTCAGAAACCGTAACAGGATTTGTAGAAACTACATGTTGAGAATTTTCAATTTTGTACTCTTTTCTGAATCCGGTCAATTTGACTGAAATATCCTTTTCTTTCGAACCCGAATAAGCAAAGTTCTTAATAAGCTGCAGAACATCATAATCAATATATACTGTATTGGAAGCATCAATCACTACTTCGCTGTTGTTGGGTAAATGAGCAAAGGTTTGTTTGATCGCAGCTTTGTTCAGAAAAGAAACTTCCTGAGCCAGTTCAATTAATATAGTTTCACCTTCATGGTGCAGATCTTTTCGAAAGAAATAAGCCAGTTTGATATTACCTCTCAGAATAAAATAAGTACTGACTGCCAATCCGATTCCTACTCCCACTAAAAGGTCGGTCAGGAGGATCGAAACAACTGTGACAATGAAAGGAATAAACTGAAATTTCTTACCATTATTCCACATGTGCATGAAGACCTTGGGTGAAGCCAGCCTAAAACCGATCATGATCAAAACAGCAGCAAGCGATGCCAATGGGATCTTATTTAAAATGGCAGGGATCAGGGCAACTGCAACTAGTAAAAATATTCCGTGCGAAATTGCAGCCATTTTGGTGCGGCCACCGGAATTAATATTTGCTGAAGTACGGACAATAACCGAAGTCATTGGCAATCCTCCGATTAAGCAACTAACGATATTTCCAATTCCCTGTGCCTTTAATTCGGTATTGGTATTAGTATATCTCTTCAACGGATCCATTTTGTCCGCTGCCTCTATACACAATAGTGTTTCAATACTGGCTACTGCACCTATCGTAAATGCTACCACCCAAACCTGACTGTTCATTATTTGGGAAAAATCCGGGCGACCAAACTGCGCCAAAAATTGAGAAAAAGAATCCGCCACCGGAAGACTCACCAGATGACTTTCAGAAATGGCTAATGAGGAACCGGACCGGATAAATAGTTCATTTATCAAAACGCCGGACAGAACCGCCACTAGTGCACCAGGTACCAATTTAATAGCTTTCAGTGCAGGAATCCGATCAAAGGCGATTAAAATCAAAATGGACGCAAGCATTATCACGATAGCTCCAGGATGAATAAAATTTACCGCCTCCACGACAGTATGAAAAAGCTCATGTTTCCCTTCGGGATTTACGTAAAAAAAATCACCTTCATGCATTTTGTCATAACCGACCGCGTGCGGTACTTGAGTCAGTATTATGATGAGTCCGATCGCAGTCAACATACCTTCAATGACATTAGATGGAAGATAATTGGAGACGACACCTGCTTTCAAATAACCCAGCACCAGCTGAAAAATTCCAGCAAGAAATCCGGCAAGTAAAAACGCTTCAAACGATCCCAGGGATGCAATAGCCGTCAAAACGATGGCGGTTAATCCTGCTGCAGGACCGGAAACACTTAGTTGAGAATTACTGAAAGAACCGACTACAATACCGCCGACAATTCCCGCAATAATTCCTGAGAACAGAGGAGCCCCACTGGCAAGTGCAATGCCCAGACAAAGCGGTAGAGCGACAAGAAATACGACCAGGCCTGATCTAAGATCTGACCTAAAATATTTTGTATCCATTTTTGTTTTTTAATTATCGATTATATTTCCAAATCTCCTGACCAATTAGATTGATTCAGAAATACCAAAGTCCAAGAAGTGAAAATCTCGGTTCAATAACCTGATCCCGGGACCTACTTAAAGGGACTTCCACAATATTCGAAAGGTGCCTGGAGATCAATTTAGTCAGATCAAAACTTCTGCCACCCCTGGGGAAAACAAAAGGGACATTAGGTAAAACAGCGGCATTTATGCGGTGAGACTTGAGGAAATCTGAGAATGCGATGGAGTTTGCTCCGGTGTACACCTGGATCTGAATCCGGTTGATTCGATCCCGGTGATCGTTTGAGATATTTCTGACTCCTTTTGCAAACTTGGTAGAACACAACTTGGAGAGGATCCGGTTAGGAGAGTAATAGCGCATGTTCAGGTCAGGAGGACGGTAACCATGGATCAGCACAATATCCAGTTTGTCACTGGTGAAATTGAGCATAGCAAATTCGATCAATTGGAGTGATTCCTCCGTAAAATCTGTTGGGATTAGAATTCTATTCATTTTGCTGCTTATTTATTTGGGCAAAAATATACAGGCACTATTAGAGCAAATTAAGAGAGAAATTAAAATGAGATTAGAATTCTAAGAAGCCTGGTCAACAAAACGGTTTTCATGCGGAATGGAGATCTTTACTATCGTTCCCTTTTCAATTTGTGAAGTGACTTTTATATTCCCCCCATGAAATTTAATGATACGGTACGAGAGGGGTAGACCAAAGCCAAAGCCATTCAATCCTCTGGCATTGGAACCCCGGTAAAAAGGTTCAAATATATTTTTTACCTCTTCCTGTGGAATCCCAATACCACGATCAATCACAATTACTTTGACAAATTGTTCATCGGCGATCAACTTAATCAGCACTTTTTCATCTTCGGAAAACTTGCAGGCATTGTCAAGTATGTTGGAAAGTGAAACGCTGAGCAAATTGTAGTTTCCATGGGTGAGTAATTCCTTTTCATCCTGAGGCATTTGGTCGAAATCGAAGACTACCCGGTTTCCCGGGTACGCTTGATCAAGCTTGCTCTTGACATCCAGAAGCAATTCGTCAACCCGGATGGGTTCGATCGTCAGTGTTTTCCCTCCAAAATCAGCCTGGGCCAATCTCAATAGTCCATTTACCAGGGCATCCAGTCGAAAAGCATCTTGTTGGATGTGCTGAAGAATACTCTGATACTCAGAGGGTGTTCTATCCTTCGTCAAAGCAATTTCCGTTTGTCCCAATATTCCGGCCAGGGGATTTCTCAGTTCATGAGAAGCGTTGTTGATAAAATTGCCTTGCAGATCAAAAGCCGCTTCGAGCCGGTCCAGAAGGTCATTGAAGGTCTTCGCCATCTCCGATAATTCATCTTTGCTTTCATGAGCGTCCAGACGCAAATGCAGGTTCGTAGCGGTGATCGAATTGGCCCTCTTAATCATTTTTGCAATTGGGTCAAGGGCTTGTTTGGCGTAGTAGTGTCCAAGAAAGAACACTACAAAAATACTAAGAACGAAAGCCAGCAACAGTATCCGGTAAATGTCTTCCAACTTGGCCTTCCCATAAACATCTTCGGCTGACAGAATTACAATAAAGTCGCCCTGATTATCGTGATATAAGAGCCCGACATTATAGGTTTCCCCCTGAGATAATTCTGCATATTGCTGTCGAATGATTTCATTAATGAATTGATTTGGGGGAGCTTCAGCCCCTGCGAGAAACTGGGGCAATGAATCCAACTTAATAATGGTCTCCACTTCATTGGGTAAAATCTGCAGATGCTTTGTTCGAATATCCTCATATATCTCCGCACTCAATTCGTCTTTTCCCAGATACGCCTGTGCAGCGATATTCGCTCTTTGTTTGAGCCGGGCATAGAATTCCTTTTCCTTGTGATTATCGGAAAGTATATAAATAAATATAAAAATGACCAATTGCAGCAGGGCAATTAGCGAGATAAAAAGCAGGGTTATCTTATTGCGAATTTTCATTCGGAGCAGTCACTATTCTTTCATCACATAGCCCATCCCAATCACGGTATGCAGCAGTTTTTGATCGTAATTTTTATCAATTTTATTGCGAAGATAATTCACGTAGACGTCGACCACATTCGTACTCATATTAAAGTTGATATCCCAGACACTTTCGAGAATATCCAACCGGTTTAGTACCCTATTTTTATTCTTCATAAAGTAATTTAAAAGCCGGTACTCCGTTGAGGTCAGCTTGATTTCATTTCCCGCCCTTGCCACAGTTTTTGCATCCAGATCCATTTCGAGGTCCACCACCTTCAGCAAACGGTGAGGAGTTTGTGCTAATCTTTTTCGCCGGGTATGTGCCCTGATTCTCGCTAACAACTCCTTAAATTTAAAGGGTTTAATCAGGTAATCATCGGCTCCGGAATCCAAGCCCTTCACCACATTCTCCGTAGTTCCCAGGGCAGTAAGCATAATGATGGGAGTGGTTTGATGTTCACTAACTCTTACCTTTCTGGCAAACTCCAGTCCATTCATTCCCGGTAGAATTATGTCGAGTATAATCAAATCTATTCTTTTCTGGGAGAGAAGATCCCAGGCTGTCGTGGCATCATAGGCCAGAAAAACCTGATATCCCTCCTCCTGTAAACCCTGTTGTATAAAAGAGGCGACATTTTGTTCATCTTCCACGACAAGGATACTTCTTAGCATAGATTTGTTAGCGCTATTCTCAAATTAAGCAGATTGAGTCCGTAACAACGGTTCCATTTAATTAATGAAAAATAAATAACAGAAAATCATTTGAATTGTTTGAAGGAACCTGATTTGATCCTGCCACTCCAATCCAGAAGATCGAGGTCCTTTCGATGCTCATAAACAGCAAAATATTACTCCCAGATCACTGTTCCATCCCCGGCAAACCATGCCTCAAAACTGCTGCCGTATAGCGCTTCGATCCGGTTTCTTTTGATTTTTAGTGTGGGTGTCAATAGTTCATTCTCCACGGTCCATCCCTCCTGCACTATCACGATTTTTTCCAGACGTTCATAACTTTCCAGATCCTGATTAAGCTTATTGACCAGAGAAGTAAGTTGCTCTTTTATATGTGATTTATTTTCACGATTTACATTTTCACTCAAGACAACCAGAGAGATCGGTTGGGGAATTCCGGTACCAACTACACAGGCCTGTTCGATCAGCGGATCATTCTGGATCTTTAGTTCGATCGGAGCCGGTGCAATATATTTTCCCTTGTCTGTTTTAAACTGATCCTTAACCCTACCGGTAATCCGGAGAAATCCATCCTGGTCATATTCACCGATATCTCCGGACTTTAAGAATCCTTCCTCGTCAAAAGAAGCTGTCGTCAAATCTGGTGATTTAAAATAACCTTTGAAGATTCCAGGTGATTTAAGCCGGATCTCTCCTTCCGGTCCAAATTTCACCTTTAATCCCGGCAGAGGTTTACCAACAGTACCAAATCGATTATCTCCGGGTCGGTTCATATGGGCATAAACACAATCTTCGGTCATCCCGTATACCTGAAGAATATCGATTCCCAGGTTGTAAAACCACAATTGCAATTCTGCTGATATGGGTGCGGCCCCACTAAAAAATAATTTGGCGTCACGCAGACCCAATTTTTTCCGGATACTTTTCCTGACAATTCCCGCTATGACCGGTATTTTAAGCAAGAGGTCCAATCTCTTTTGGGGCATTTTCGCTAAGACTCCCTCCCGGTACTTTGACCAAATACGAGGTACTGCAACAAACAGGTCGGGCTGGGTATCGACGAGGTTGGTGTTAAATTTCTCCAAAGACTCTGCGAATGAAATGGTTGCACCGGCTCGGATTCCATAATTCTCTATGGCTACCCTCTCCGCAATATGACTTAAAGGCAGGTAGCTAAAGAGCCGGGGATGCATAGGCAATCCCATCTCCCGGATGATCATGCGCAAGGTGTCTTCAAATGCGGAAATCGAATGCATCACTCCCTTGCTTTTTCCCGTAGTACCAGATGTGTAAATGATCGTGCATATCTCCTCTCCCTGCCAGTCATAGGTATCTTCCAGTGGTTCAAAATTCTCGACCAGGTCTTCCCAGAGATTTTCGGCATCAATTTCAAAAAGGCGGTTTCCTATCCGTTTACAATGGCCGGGTATTCCCTCTTCCTGCTTTGCATAATCATCTAATTTTCCAATAATGATAGCTTTTGATTCACTATGTTCAAGAATTTCCCGGATATGCTCGGCAGATAGCGTTGGATAGATTGGTACCGAAATAAATCCCCCCATCATGATGGCCATATCCGCCATAAACCAATGAGAAGTATTCTTGGAAAGGATCGCTACCTTATCGCCCGGTTGCAGCCCCATGTCCTGCATAGCCCGTGCCAACGATCTGCTTTCCCGGCCTGCTTGCGCCCAGGTCCAGGTTCTCCAGGAACCATTGTGGGCTTGTCTTAAGAAGACCTGGTCAGCTATCTGTTCTTCCCATTGTAAAAAATAGTCGAGTAAATTGTCTGGTTGCATGCGAATAAATATAATAAATCCGGACAGAAGAAGCAGGTCAAATAAAAGGGGCTGCCTAAAGATTTTTGCTCATGGTCCGGACGAAATCGAAATTAACCGGAGAGCATGAATTGAAACAATTTCTGTTTTACGGATTATACGGAATTTATTGATTCGGTGGCACCCCGGCCCGGTACATGTCGAAAGTGTAATCAGCCGTAAGTCCCGAAGGCTGGCCCCGGAGCGTAGTAATCTTGTAACCAAAATTTGTAGGTATGACTTCAATGGTTATCAAGGGATTATCCCTTAGATCCATTATGAGACTGTCTGCATCGATCACATTGAGATTGACCGGTACAACGACATCACTGTAGTCCACGCTTGGCATCAACTCAAGTTCCATTTCGTTACGATCACCCAGAATTTCAATCAGGTCGCCAATACTGATATTATTGGTTGGTTCAACCGGTGGGGCCGGAGGAGGCGGAGGTTCAAAACGATCTACCTCCCAATTGGTCCCATCATAGCTCGCCTTATCTCCCGGATTTAATACGACTTCGTTCGTACCATCATTGGTAGCAAATCTAACCTGTCCTTCGAGGTTCTCTGACTCGGAATAATCTCCTGTTGCCCGGTAAATAAAACGTGTACCCAGGACATTCACCGAGGTCAGGTCAGTGATTACCGTAAATGGTCTGAGTGAGTCGGGCATCACCTCAAAGGTGCCTTCTCCCTCCATAAATACATCTCTTTGCGGGGATTGTAAAAACTGTTCCGGTTTCAGATGCCGGATCGTGGTTCCCTCCGACAGTGCTACCGTGGTATTATCGGGCAAAATGTAGTTTTCTGCAACCACGGCGTGGTGGGTGACATAGGGATTCTGCAATAAGAAATAGGCACCAAATACCACGAGGCCAATCATGGAAGCGGCAATTAACCAGGACTGGGTTGAACTCATTTTTCTCACTTCGGCCTCTACCCCGGTCTCATTAACGATATTTTGCCAGGCGGTGTCATGTGGCAGACGGCGATAATCCTTGAGGTTGTCCGCCCCGGTCCAGATCTTATTCAGGAGATCGAAGTCTGACTGGTCAAAGGAAGGATCTTCCCGGATCTCCCGGTCAATAGCATCGTCCTCGGCTGCCCTGCCGGAGATGATGTATTGTAATATTTTTTCCTCTAACCTGTTCATTATAATTACTCAATTACATACTATGACGTAAGCAATTCAGGGAAAACCCAATTTTCAGTTATATATTTTCTATTGTTCATGGCATCTTTCCTTTGAGGGTTTCTTTCAAAAGAAGCAAGGCATTTTTCATATTGTATTCCACGGTACGTTTGGATATCTGGAGATATTCAGCAATTTCATCATAGGTCAAACCCTCCTTTTTACTAAGCAGAAAAATCTCCCTTGTCTTGGGTTTCAGCTGATCGACTGCCCATTGGATCCTCTCAGTAAGCATAGCAGCAGTTCCATCATCCTGGGCTATTTCTTCCACTCCCTGCAGACCTTCCGAATATTTCTCTGCGTGCAAATTTGCACTCTTATGCGAGCGATAGTGATCGATTAATGTATTCCTGGCAGATTGGAAAAGATAACTTTTAGCAGAGGTACTAAAAGTTATTTCATTTTTCTTTTCCCAAAGTTTAACAAATGTCCTTTGAGCGATCTCCTGGCTTAAATCCCAGTCCTTTGCATAAGTATTTATGTAATTACAAAGCAGGTTATAGTTCTCTTCAAAGAGCTTTCGAAAACTATCCCTATTTAATTCAGCAATTGCCAAACGATTGTAATTTAACCTATACAGTGAGAGTTTCTTGGGATACTTTCAAAACAGGTATGGAGCACAAGTCCGATTTTTCAACTAAATGAAATGACCGAAGAAATTGTATTCTCGCAACGGGTCTTTTCTTCTTCCAATTGCGTTTGAGTCATCTCAAATCTATCTGCAAAGTATTGAAAGATATGATTATGTACAAGTGCAATAGTATCGGGACGAAAAAACAGTCGACCGGACCTTCTTTCCAAATAGTCAATCGGACGCACTACCGACTCATTCAACACACAGTAATCCAATTCGGAATAGAGGAGAGCTACTTCCGGTTCCAATTCAGAATATTTCGCCATATCCTGATAAATTGACAAAGCTCCCTTACCGTAATTATGAACGAGATAACGGGCAGAAAGTGGCTCCAGTCCGCCTTGCTCACAGAGATGAATCATCTTCCGGATAAATTCCTGGCAATCAGCAAAATCGGAAAAATGATCTCCCGTCAATGGGATTTCTTCGGTGCGTACGGGATGGTCCTCAAAGGTTTCGGGAAAGAGACGGCGAACGACTATATCTACGATTCTCTCTGCCATTTTCCGGTATCCAGTCAACTTGCCACCGGCTATGGAGAGAAGACCATCCCTGGCTTCGAAGATTTCATCTTTTCTCGATATTTCCGAAGCACTTTTTCCATCTTCATAGATCAGAGGCCGGATACCAGCCCAGGAAGAAATGATATCGGATGTTCTCAGTGGTTCCACCTGAAAAGTCTGATTAACCGCTGATAGCAGGTAATCGACGTCCTCCTGTCTCACATCGACTAAATCGTTATCTCCTTCATAATACGTATCGGTGGTTCCAATGTAAGTCACGTCGAGCCTGGGAATGGCAAAGATCATGCGTCGGTCATGCGGTACATCAAAATAGACCGCATGCCGGATAGGCAGTTTAATCTTTGGGACTACAATATGGACTCCTTTGGTCAAATACAATCGCTTTCCAGAAATGGGTTCTGCCATACTTCGTATCTGGTCTACCCATGGTCCGGCAGCATTCACTACATTTTTTGCCTTTATATCCAGCACATTACCATTCAGCTGATCGCAACATTTAATACCAACCACCTGTCCATTCTCTTCGGTGATCTCCTTGCACTCAAGGTAATTGATTGGCAAAGCTCCAAACCGGAAGGCGGTCTTAATCACCTCAATTGTGAGACGGGCATCATCCGTACGGTACTCGGCATAAATGCTACCTCCAAGAAGTTTAGACTCAGGCAGGAGCGGTTCGATTTCCATGATTTCATCTTTATCCAACATGCGTCTTTTGTCCTCACCCTCCACATCAGCAAGAAAATCATATATGTATAATCCAATGGATGTCATCGTTTTTCCGAGAGATCCACCTTTGATCAGGGGAAGCACCATCTTTTCCGGGACCACCAGATGAGGAGCCAACTGATGAAGTATTGCCCGTTCACGCCCAACCTCTTTTACCAACGTAAATTCGAATTGCTTAAGATACCGTAAACCTCCATGAATTAGCTTGGTTGATTTGCTGCTGGTACCGGAAGCAAAGTCATCTTTTTCAACCAGGCACACCGATAGTCCGCGGGAAGCTGCATCCAATGCGATTCCTGCTCCGGTGATGCCCCCGCCGATAATGAGCAGATCAAATTGAATGCTAGTGGCTTGATCCAGAAATGCAGCCCGGTTGCTCCGGGAAAAATCTAGTCTTTCAGCCATCCCAACGTCCTTTTTACTGCATTTTGCCAGCCCCGGTATCGCTCCTTTCGCTCTTCGTCGGTCATAACCGGAACAAACTCCCGATCGATCTCCCTGATCCGGGCGATCTCATCCTTATTCCAAAAACCCGTATGGAGTCCTGCCAGGTAGGCCGCACCCATCGCCGTTGTCTCGGTGACTTTGGGCCGGATCACCGGTACACCCAGAATATCTGCCTGAAACTGCATGAGATAATTGTTCGCCGTAGCGCCACCATCCACATTCAATTGATCTAACCCAATTCCGCTATCACTTTCCATGGAAGTGAGAATGTCCCTGGTCTGATACGCCAATGAATCCAAGGTGGCCTGGGTGATTTCTGCTTTAGTAGTATCCCGGGTGAGGCCAAAGATGGCTCCCCGTGAATACATATCCCAATAGGGTGCACCCATGCCGGCAAAAGCAGGAACCATATAGACTCCGTGATCCGGCTTTGCTCGTGAAGCAAGACTTTCCGACTCTCCGGCAGTTTGAAAAAGTTGTAACCCATCTCTTAACCACTGCACTGCAGCACCGGCGATGAAGACACTGCCTTCCAGGGCGTAGTACACTTTTCCATCCAACCCCCAGGCAATCGTGGTAAGCAGACCATTTCTGGAAATTGCCGCCTCTTCACCAGTCTGCATCAACATAAAACAGCCGGTGCCATAGGTATTCTTCGCCATCCCCGGTTCCAGACATTGCTGCCCGAAGAGCGCAGCCTGTTGATCTCCTGCGACCCCCCGGATGGGTATCTTCACTCCATCTACCTCGTAATGTCCAAAGTCAAAAGATGATGGCTTGACCGCAGGCAACATGGAGCGAGGGATCTGAAGGAAATTTAAAATCTCTTCGTCCCACTCCAAATCATGGATATTGTAAAGCATCGTTCTTGACGCATTCGAGTAGTCGGTAATATGTTGGTTTCCCCCGGTAAGCTTCCAAATTAACCAGGTATCGATCGTACCCATTGCCAGTTGTCCCTGATCTGCCAGTGCTCTTGCACCCGGTACGTTTCGCAGGATCCACATTACCTTGGTTGCAGAAAAATAACTATCCACAAATAATCCGGTCTTACCGGTGATCTTGTCTGCCCAACCCTTCTCTTTGATTTCCTCACATATATCGGCTGTTCGCTTATCCTGCCACACGATTGCATTGTAGAGTGGCTTTCCCGTATTCTTGTTCCAGACGACCGTTGTTTCCCGTTGATTTGTGATGCCGATAGCTTCGACCTGACTACTTGAAATGCCAGCCTGACTCATGGCATTTTTAACCATCCGTTGCTGAACCTCGCTAATCTCCTCCGGGTCATGTTCAACCCAGCCCGGACTGGGAAAAATCTGGGTAAACTCCTGCTGGGCTATTGTTTGGATAGCTCCCCCATGATCGATTATCAGGGCTCTGCAACTGGTAGTTCCCTGATCTATCGCAATGATATATTTTTCACTCATTTTTCAGTTTTTCGAATTTGTTGGCTTGATTGGCACCAACGATTTTAAATTCCTCCAAAAAATAATGAAATGCCGGCACACACAAGACCAAAAGTTATTTTTAAGTATTTTAGACCGGTTATTAATCATTTTTTAAGGTAAAAATTCATGAAGAGAAGATCATTTTTGAAAACATCCGGAGTTGCTGCTGGTGCAGCCTCAGTCGTACCCGGAGCGGTCGAGGCTATGGCAGGTAAAACTCCTTTTGCCAGGAAAAGAGTGGCGATGGTGGGAACCGGTATACGAGGCACCTCATTTTGGGGAAAGAATCTCGTAGAGAGATATAGCGACATCCTGGAATTTGTTGCTTTGGCCGATATCAATCCGGGTCGGCTTGAATTCGCCAAGAGATTTATGGGCGTTGATTGCCCCGTTTTCACGGATTTTGATCAGATGATGCGGGAAATTAAACCGGAAGTATTGATAGTCACAACAGTCGATGCCACCCATCATGAGTTCATAATCAAAGGACTGAAAGCCGGGATACAAGTCATTACTGAAAAACCGCTCACGACGGATGAAACGAAGTGCCGTGCGATACTTGATGCGGAAAAAGAATCAGGTAAACAAATCATCGTCGGTTTCAATTATCGATGGGCTCCTCATGCAACCCGCTTAAAGGAACTTTTGGCGGACCAAACAGTTGGGAAACTCACCTCAGTTGATTTTCACTGGTATTTAAACACCTATCACGGGGCTTCCTATTTTCGACGTTGGCATGGAATCATGAGTCGTAGTGGCTCCCTTTGGGTACATAAGGCTACCCATCACTTTGATTTATTAAACTGGTGGTTAGATTCCGATCCGGTGGAAGTGAGCGCCTACGGTGAGTTGGAACATTATGGACATAACAATCCTTTTCGAGGACCCAATTGTCGCAACTGTGCATACACGGACAAGTGTGATTATTTTTATGACATCACTGAAAGCAAACGTGATTTTGAACTTTACGCAGAAAATGAGAAATACGATGGCTACATAAGAGATAATTGCCTATGGAGGCCTGAGATCGATATCTATGATAAAATGTCAGCGCAAATAAAATATGCTAACGGTGTATTGGTCAATTATTCACTGACTACTTATTCACCGTACGAGGGCTGGGCAATCGCTTTCAATGGTCACAATGGTAGAATAGACAGTTGGGAGGATATCCCGTGGAGAGATAAAGAAATAGCCGATCAGGCTGAAATGCATGCTGCCGAGATGGCACAGAATGCCAATGAACCGGAAAGATATCATGAGATCATGGTCATGAAGAATTTTGACCGTGAATATGAAGCCATCAGAGTACCGGCACCAAGAGGTGGCCACGGAGGGGGAGATGTCAGACTTCAGGATAAGATCTTTAAAGATCAGGATGCACCGGATCCTCTCAGACATGCCGCAGGAAGTCGTGATGGAGCCATGTCAATTCTAATTGGGATCGCTGCAAGAAAAAGTATAAAAGAAGGGCGTCCGGTGCGAATCAGTGAGCTGACGGATATCGAACCAATGGCAGAAAGACCTCCTTACTTCAAAGGGGTTAAATTCTAAAGAAACCCTTCGGTCATTTTCTGCAGTGAGAATGATTAATATCCATTAATACCAAGGAAGTTTTCCAGTGACTGGAAAACTTCTTTTTTAATTTATTTGCCATTTTGGAAATCATCAAACCAACAGAAACAGATTTTCCCAGGCTTATCGATATCTGGGAAAAATCGGTCACAGCGACACATGATTTTATATCGGGGGAATACATTAAAAAAATTAAATCCCTCCTACCCGAATTCTTTGAAATCGTTGACTTGTATGCGGCCACCATTTCAGAGCATGGCATCATTGGATTTTCGGGTATAGCCGAAGGAAAAATCGAAATGCTCTTCATCGATCCCCGGTGGTTTGGTCAAGGTACGGGTAAACTCCTGGTAGAACACGCCATAAAAAAAATCAACGCCACCCAGGTTGATGTTAATGAACAAAATACCGGAGCTTATAAATTCTACCGGAAAATGGGATTTAGGATAGTATCGAGGTCGGAAACTGACAGTATGGGAAAACCCTATCCAATACTACATCTCTCCTACCAGCCATCCGGGACATTAAACACTGCCAAGAGCTAGTTTTTCATAAAATACATCACCCTTTAACCCAACCATCCAGCCTTCCTCAGAAAACCCGGTCTTTATCATATTTTCGAACAAATAGCAGGATTTACCAATCTTTGTATTTGTATTCATTGTATTATGAGATTGTCCGACCGGTTTACTTTCTGGATCAGCGCCATCGCAGTGGTAGTTATTCTTCTCGATCTGGGATTTAGCCAGACAGGGAATATTCAGAAAGTCATTGATCTTGGATATCTTCTGGTCCTCTTATTCGGGTTGACTACAATTACGGTGCGCTATCTGTCTCCGGCAAAAAGGCCGAGAAAAAGCGTCTGGTTTCTCGATTTTGTATTTCTGGTGGCAAATCTGTCACTGGCAGCCACCCTTTTGGAGTTTATGGCAATGCCTTTCTTTAAATTCTCAACCTGGGTGCAGATAGCGCTTTGGATCTTATTCTTCCGCGAGTTTTTTCTCCTGGAAGTCAATCTCAGCCGACGCTACCTCAATCCGGCCCAGTTTTTCGTGATTAGTTTTCTACTTATGATCCTGGTGGGTACACTGATTCTCATGCTTCCCCGGGCTACCCAGGCTGGAATTTCATTTCTGGATGCTTTGTTTACAGCTACGAGTGCCGTATGCGTCACTGGTCTGATCGTCGTGGATACGGGAAGTTATTTCACTGCTTTCGGACAAACTTCCATTTTGATCCTGATTCAACTGGGAGGGCTTGGAATTATGACCTTAACCAGCTATTTCAGTTATTTCTTCCGGGGTGGTACCACCTATGAAAATCAACTACTGCTAAAGGACATGACCAATGCCGATAAAATTGCCGAGGTTTTTGAAACGTTAAAAAAAATCCTGGTGATGACTTTTTTTATCGAA
>JAGQWZ010000097.1 GCA_020436835.1 Saprospiraceae bacterium
AGAGTGCTGCAGGCAAATTGGGTGGGTTGATAATACCTGTAAATACTGCTGTTGCATAACGTATTAAGAGCTGTAGCGCGCGAAGCGCGCCTGCAGCGGGTGGTTGAACTAAGCCGCAGCAGTTTCGGAAATGGGATATGGGGTTTCAATAAAGTTGAGTTGAGGGGTTGAGAGAGGGGATTTATTTCCTGCCGGGGGTTTATTCGATGAATTTGCTTTCCCTCACTGCTGCTGTCTTCTGGATTATCCTTTCTGATGCCCTCTCCGTCAAAATAATGAGCGGAAATTATCCCGGCAGGCCATGCTGACCGGCTAACGCGGGTGTTTCAGCCGTGCTCTGTATCAATTTAAAATGCCGTTGACAATATGATCAGCAACAATTGGCCACTTCGATTTCCGGTTTCATTAATTGCCATTATGATTATATCTTGTACTCAAAACAAACCGGCAACAAATGCAAAATGGATTGAATCGCATACTCTGATGGAATTTGTTCTGATAAAACCCGGGAAATTTATGATGGGAACTCCGCCCGGTGAAAAAGGACAATATAAACTTGACCATTATCATGAAGTCGAACTTACACAGGCGTTCTATATAGGGAAATATGAGGTAACCCAGGGGCAATGGAAACAATTGATGAACGAAAATCCCAGCCATTTTGAATCTTTAGGGGATAGCTTGCCGGTTGAGAATGTCAACTGGTATGAAGCACAGGAGTTCATCAGTAAGCTGAATTTACTAAATCCACAATATCAATTTTCTTTGCCAACTGAAGCGCAATGGGAGTATGCCTGCCGGGCGGGAACGACGACACCTTATAATACTGGTTCAAATCTGACTACGAATGGTGCAAACTATGATGGTCGTTACCCCTATGATGGATTTCCGGAGGGCATTTACCGAAACCGGCCAATGCCTGTCGGGAGTTTTAAACCCAATGCCTGGGGACTATATGATATGCACGGAAATGTGTGGGAGTGGTGTAAGGATTGGTATTGTGAATATCCTGAATCATCCGTCAAAGATCCGGTAGGCGAATGTGATACCACCCTAAAAGTAATTCGAGGTGGCAGTTGGTATTTTGATGCAGAGAGTGCCCGATCTGCCCGGCGTTATACGCATCATCCGGAAGATCGGGGATTTAGTCTTGGATTTCGTGTGGTGCGGGTAATTTCGGATAATACTGCGAATTAGCATACTGGTTTTGCTTTTTGTTTGTCGAGTTGAAGTAAAAAAAATGTGGGAACATAGCCGCAACGGTGCTATACTTCGAGCAAATGATTTTGCAAAATAAAAAGGCGAACAGTAAGCTATTACAGTAGAAAAATTAATGCGTACAATGAAAGTAATTTTTATATTTTCCTGTCTCGCTTTGCTGGTGTATTCTTGCCGGAAAGCGCCGGCTATATGGAAGGGGCCGAAACTGACCCAACCCCGCGATCAACTAACAGTTGCGCATTTGCTTGAGGATAGCAAATTCCCTTTAATCGACATGAGCTTTTTCGCCAGACCGGAATGGGCGCAACCGGCTACCCGCCATTTTTCCGGTGCGATCTCATTCGAAGATACTGAACTGATATTTCCGATCGAAAGAGCATACTATCCCGGGGAAAATATCTTTCCGGGTATTACACTGGATTTTATCTGCGATGGGGAAGAATTGGTCCCCATCCAGAATGAAATTATGGTCAACGGCCTTCCAACCAAAAGCGCCTGGAATGTGATCGTCGGAACCGGGAAGGTCTGGTATGAAGCGGAAGACGGTGCGTGGTGCCGGGCATCTTTTCCGCTGTCCTTAACCGACAGCTATATCGGCCAGGTCCGGAATTGCGTGGCCACTTTTGTCTACAAACAGGATTCCATCAGCAATGTCTGCGTACAATGCAGCCAGGAGACGGCAGATCTGAATGATCGTCAGGTCGGTAATATCCGTGTCATGTTACCCGCCGAATATCAGCCCCGGACCTACACCGACTCACTTTCGGTGATCGAAAAACAAAATCGTCTCAAATCGGGAAGGCTCCCCGTGTATCCCTTATCCTCAATTGATACGGATAATGAAATTGCCAATTATTTTGAGAAATTATTGTATACCAATGCGCCGACAAGCCTGGGAGCTATATTAGATGAATATGTTCTGGATTTTAAGGACCTTGTCGAAGGTGTAGAGAGAATCAGATCCTCGTGTCAATAAAGTCGACTGTAAAAATACAGAAAAGGATAAAAATGGAATCGATACATGTAAAAGAAGCGCCAGATGCCATCGGCCCCTATTGCCATGCGATCAAGTCTGGGAATTTGGTTTTTTGCTCAGGTCAAACCCCTTTAGATCCAGGAACCATGAAAATCGTGGGCACGACCATTGAAGCGCAAACCAGAAGAGTTTTAGAAAATCTTTCCATTGTTTTAGCCGAAGTAGGATTAACGCTTCAAGATGTCGTCAAGACGACTGTCTACCTTAAGGATATGAATGATTTCAAAGGAATGAATCGAATCTATGAAGAGATGTTCGAAGGGCACAAACCCAGTCGAACAACTATTTCAGTAAAGCAAAATCCATTGGATGCTTTGGTTGAAATCGAATGTATCGCAGAGCTTCAACCATAAATTATGCACAATAGATACACGTATTTAACGACTACCGCTGTCATTGAAACGGGCATTGGTTTTGTGGCGATCGTTAACGAGTTTATTTTCCGTCTATCCTCAGCGAATAACCACAAACTTACGGATCGTATTTTCTCCTTTTTTATACAGTAGTTCCCCGGTGTTTAGATCGTAGTAATCTTTTGTGACTTCAAAGTATGCCAGATATATACCGCTGACGACGACCTGGCGGGAGGTGGTGATCGAATTCCAGGCTTCATCGCCACTACCGTCATCATGTTCGATCGTATGGATCAAATCGCCGCGTTCGGTAAATATTTTGATGGTGCAAAAGGCGGGAATATCCAGGAAAGTGATCTTATCCGGTTCGCCGGGATATTGGGCTTCGCGAGCCCCGATACTGTAAGGATTGGGCAC
>JAGQWZ010000098.1 GCA_020436835.1 Saprospiraceae bacterium
CACCCAGCCATTCCAATGGAGCAGTGTACGCCGACCTGGATAATGATGGTGATTTGGATCTGGCCGTAAATAATGTCAATGCCGAGTCTTTTTTATATCGAAATGAATCTGATATCCTGGAAAATGAAAATCACTATATTAAAATCAAATTAACCGGTAAGGGGCAAAACCCGTATGCAATCGGTGCCAACGTCACCTTGGTTGCAGGAGAAAAAACCTTCTATCAGGAAAATATTCCCGTACGTGGTTTTCAGTCTTCCATCGATCAGCGCTTTAATTTCGGGCTGGGAGAAATAAATATATTAGACAGTATCATCGTGCAGTGGCCCGACGATGAAATCACGATAAAAACCAATGTTTCAGCAGATCAGATTTTAAATATTGATCAGTCAGAGACCGAAATACCAGATCGTACGGGACTTAGGAATCAAACACACCTAACTGTGGCGCCAGATAAAACCTTCACGGAAATAACTGATGAACTGGCGTGGGGCTATCTTCACAAAGAAAATCAGTTCGTGGATTTTGACCGGGACCGGTTGATCTACCACATGATGAGTACTCAAGGCCCTAAGATCTGTTCCGGTGATGTCAACGGCGATGGCCTGGAAGATTTTTTTATCGGAGGAGCGGCAAATTCCGTCGGTGCACTTTTTCAGCAAACCGAGGATGGAAACTTCGTGCGTACGAATGAGGATTTGCTTGCTGCTGACCGGGGTGCTGAAGACCAGGATTGCATTTTCTTTGATGCCGACAATGATCAGGATCTCGATCTCTATGTGGCAAGGGGAGGCAATGAATTTTTGTCGACCTCCAGCCTTATGGTTGATCAGCTCTATATTAATGATGGAACCGGCAAATTCAGCCGGTCCGCCCAGTATCTGCCGACCTTCAAATTTGAATTCTCTTCCTGTGTTCAGGCCGGTGACTATGATCAGGACGGCGACCAGGATCTCTTCGTAGGGATCCGCACCATTCCGGGTTACTATGGTGCTCCTGCCAATGGATACATTCTCAATAATGACGGTCAGGGTCGTTTTCGTAATGTGACAGAACAGACCGCTCCTGAATTGACCAATATTGGAATGATTACAGATGCGATCTGGCTTGATTTTGACCAGGATCAGGACCTGGACTTGATTGTAGTGGGAGAATGGATGCCCATTACCGTCTTACGAAATGACAAGGGTAAATTCCACCGGTCGGAAAACGCAGTTCCGGATAAAACAGAAGGATGGTGGAACTGCCTGCGATCCGGAGACTTCGACAACGACGGAGATCAGGATATTGTCATCGGCAACCACGGTCTCAATTCACGCTTCCAGGCGACCTCAGAAAAACCAATCTCACTTTACGTAAATGACTTTGACCAAAATCGCACTCCGGAACCCGTCATTACCCAATTCGACGGTGATAAAGCCTATCCAATGACCCTCCGGCACGACCTGGTCATGCAAATGCCAATATTGAAGAAGAAATATCAATTGTATGAGGACTATAAAGAACAGACCATTGATGATGTTTTTACCCCGGAACAACTAAAAAGCAGTATAAAAAAAGAAGCTTACCGCCTGGAATCTTCTTATCTGGAAAATAATGGAGATGGGACATTTAAAATTAAGCCTCTGCCCTCTCCAGCTCAGTTTTCACCCAATTATGGTATTCTGGTTCATGATTTTGATGGAGATAAAAACCTCGATATTCTCATGGGCGGAAATCTTTATGGGGTAAAACCCGAGGTGGGTCGTTACGATGCCAATTATGGGCTCTTTCTGAAAGGCCGGGGAGATAATACTTTCGAAGCGGAATTTCCCAAAGCCTCCGGGTTCAGAACCATTGGTGAAGTTCGGGACCTCACCCTGGTAAAAGTGGGAAAAAAAGAATTAATCCTCGTTGCAAAAAACAACGACAAAATGCAGATTTTTGAATTTTGAAAAGGTTCTTCAAATATCACAGGAACAAATCCACTTCTTTTTTAAATAAATTCCCTATTGGATCAATTTCACTCTTTAGCCCCCTGCTATTCACTAGCCTGACTGTCCTGGTTTTCCTTTTTCCATCCTGTCAGCCAAATAAGCCGGAAACACTTTTTAATTTATTGACGCCTGAGCAGACTGGTGTTAATTTTGTCAATCTGCTCGAAGAGGATGACAGTTTTAATATCATTCAATACTTATATTTTTATAACGGAGGTGGTGTTGCCGTAGGAGATCTGAATAATGACGGGTATCCGGATATCTATCTTTCCTCCAACCGGAAGTCCAACCGTTTATATCTCAATAAATCCCGGTCGGCAGAAAAAATAAAATTTATAGATGTTACAGACGCCGCAGGTGTCGCCGGAACCGGCTCCTGGACTACAGGGGTAAACCTGGTAGATATCAACTCAGATGGTTGGTTGGATATTTATGTATCGGAGGTAGGGGGTTACAAAAATTTCCAGGGAAGAAATCAATTGTTTATTAATCAGGGATGCACCCCCGGAGGCGATGGCTCCTGTCAGGTAACTTTTAAAGAAGCTGCGGCAGAATATGGCCTTGATTTCTCCGGGTTTTCCAGTCAGAGTGCTTTTTTTGACTACGATCTTGACGGGGATCTGGATATGTATTTATTGTGTCACTCCGTACATTCTTCTGAATCCTACCGGGATACTGCATCTACCCGTAAAAGAAATTTGGAGATTGGTGACAAATTATTTGAAAACAGGGGTCCTCAAAATAATGGGAATTTGCCAATATTTCAGGACATCAGCGAAAGGGCCGGAATTTATGGTGGCATTGCCGGCTATGGCCTGGGAATATCTATTGGTGATCTGGATAAGAATGGATATCCCGACATTTATATCGGTAATGATTTTCATGAAAATGATTTTCTCTACTTAAATCAGGGAGATGGTTCCTTCCGGGAGGCATCCAATCGAATGCTGCAACATACAAGCTATTTCTCCATGGGTAATGATATGGGAGACCTCAACAATGATGGATGGCTTGACTTGATGACCCTGGATATGAAGCCGGAAGATGAAGTCTTATTTAAATCTGCACAAGGACCTGACCCATATGATATTTATCGTTTTAAACGAAGCTTCGGATACCACCATCAGTTTCCCCAAAACAGTCTTCACATAAACCTTGGTGCCAATGTCGGGGAAGAAATTCGATTTAGCGAGAATGCTCAAATAATGGGGGTTTCATCGACGGACTGGAGCTGGTCCACTTTACTGGCAGATTTCGATCTGGATGGTTGGAAAGATATCTATATCTCCAACGGTATTCCAAAACGGCCTAATAATCTGGACTATTTAAAATTTATTTCTAACCGGAAAATTCAGGAGAAAGCAAGCGACCTTGAATTAACCAGCCAGATGCCCTCGGGTAAAGTCTCCAATTACGCTTATCATAATTTGCAGGGTAGTCATTTCGAAGATCAAACAGAGGCCTGGGGCGTAAAAAGACCCTCCATTTCCCATGGTGCGGCTTATGCTGATTTCGACCAGGATGGTGATCTCGATCTTGTGGTAAACAATCTGAATGACGCCGCTTATTTATACGAAAATACAGCTACCCAAATCACCGGAAATCATTTTATTACCATTAAACTGAAAGGACCTCCGGAAAATACATTTGCCATTGGCAGCAAAGTTACCGTCAAAACCGGAGACCGGGTTCAGTACCAGGAATTATTTGTAACCCGTGGGTGGCAATCCACAGTAGACTATGCCCTATCTTTTGGTGTAGATAAACTCGAAGTAATCGACACGATCCGGGTCGAGTGGCCAGATCGGAAGATTCAAATAGTGACCGGTGTTGACGCCGACCAGATCATAACCATCGATTATAAAAATGCCTTTAAAAAATCAAATAGAGATCAGGAGCGGAAACAAAATTACATTTTCGCCAAAAGCGAAATAACCCCTGACTTTTCCCACACTGAAAATGCTTTTTTTGACAATACCAGAGAACCACTTATTCCTTATCTGCTCTCTACCCAGGGACCCCGCATTTCCATCGCAGATGTGAATGGAGACCATCGGCAGGACTTTTACGTTGGTGGTGCGAGCGGACAAACAGGTGCCTTATTTCAACAAAATGTGGATGGTCATTTTGAAGCAACAAATGAAGCGTGCTTTCTTCCAAAATCCGGCTGTGAAGATACAGGCGTGACTTTTTTTGATGCCGATCAGGATGGTGATCCCGATCTCTATATCGGTAGTGGCGGTAACCAATATCATAAGGATGAAGATAAATTGAGAGACAGGCTTTACTTCAATGATGGAAGAGGTAACTTTTCTTATTCTCCGGAAGCCTTGCCGGACATCCTGGAGCAGACCTCTTGTGTAAAGGCTTACGACTTCGATGGTGATGGAGATACTGATTTATTTGTAGGCACCCGGTCGATAGCGCTATCTTATGGCCGGCCTGCCGATAGTTATCTTCTGGTTAATGACGGCATGGGCCGCTTTCAGGTCGCTGGAAAGGATCTGATCGACCTCACCGGATTAGGAATGGTTACCGATGCCGAATGGTGTGACGTTGACAACAACGGTAAAATCGATCTTCTTGTCGTAGGTGACTGGATGCCGGTAACGATTTTCACTAACGATGGGATAGGATTTACACCGGGTACAACCGGAGCTGCCACTTATGGATGGTGGAACACGATAGCAGTCTCAGATCTGAACCAGGATGGACTACCCGACTTGGTTCTTGGCAACTTAGGTTCTAATTCCAATTTACAGGCATCGGCCGAAATGCCGGTTCAACTTTATCTGGCCGATTTTGATGCTAATCTCACTCAGGATCCAATCATCACCTATTTTAAGCAGGGACGGGAATACCCTCTGTTGGGACTGGATATGCTGGGAAGTCAAATGGTATTTTTGAAAAAGAAATTTCGCTCCTACGACCAGTTTGCCACCAAAACCATAGATGATATATTGAACCCGGACCAACTCCAGGCGTCTCAGATAAGTAAGGTGACGACCCTGACTTCTATGTATGCAATAAATAATGGTCAGGGAGAATTTACCTTTATCGATCTTCCCTTGCCAGTGCAGAATTCTTCGATAAATGCAATCTTAATATATGACTTCAACGCGGATCAGTATCCGGATATCTTGATGGGAGGAAATTTCTATGATCTGCAACCGGCCATCGGACGCATGGATTCAAACTATGGCAACCTCCTCATCAATGACCGGTCAGGAAAATTTGTTGCTGTCAAAAACTCCGAATGCAACCTGCTCCTGGAAGGACAGATCAAAGACCTGAAAATTATCGAAACCGGATCTAAAAAAACAATTTTAGTGGCCCGTAACAACGCTCCTCTACAATGTCTGGAAATAAGTGAAGGAATATGAAAAAGATCCTCTATTTATTCATATTGGTGCTCTGTGCATGTGAGCCTTCTCCCAGACAACGCACGTTGTTTGACCTTCTTACCCCGGACTCTACAGGTATTGACTTCAGTAACGACCTGCATCATACGGCAGAATTTAATATGTATACCTATAGGAATTTCTATAATGGTGGTGGCGTAGGAATCGGAGATATTAATAACGATGGACTGGCCGATATCTTTTTTTGTGGCAATATGGTCGATAATAAATTATATCTCAATAAAGGCCATTTCCAATTTGAAGATATCACGGAAAGAGCCGGTGTGGCTTCTTCCAATATTTGGTCTACCGGAGTAAGTTTTGCCGATGTAAATGGTGATGGCTGGCTGGATATTTATGTCTGTAAATCCGGAAAACCCGGAGGCGAAAAAAGGCATAACGAATTATTTATTAATAATCAGGATCTCACTTTTTCCGAGCAAGCGGAAAGGTATGGAATCGATGACGAGGGACTTAGTTCTCATGCAGCATTCTTCGACTATGATAAAGACGGTGACCTGGATCTCTATCTTCTCAATAATTCCTTCCGGTCTGTGGGTGGCTATGATATGCGTCCCGGCCTGAGAGAGATCCGGGATACTTTCGGGGGAAACAAGCTATATCAAAATACATTAATTGACGAGAATAATAATGCGAAAAATGAGGTAGTTTTTCAGGATGTCAGTGCAGTCGCTGGAATCTACGGCAGTAATATCGGCTTTGGACTTGGAGTGACTATTGGTGATATAAACCGGGATGGATGGCAGGATATTTATGTATCCAATGACTTCTTTGAAAGAGATTATCTGTATATCAATCAGAAGGATGGCACCTTTCGAGAGGATTTGACCAACCAGATTCATGAAATTAGCATGGGATCAATGGGAGCCGATATGGCGGATATTAATAATGATGGACTGCCGGAAGTCTTCGTGACGGAAATGCTGCCAAAATCGGATGCACGCTATAAAACAAAAACAATTTTTGAAAATTGGGATAAATATCAATTGGCCGTCAATAGTGGCTACCACTATCAATTTGGACGAAACGTCTTACAATTAAATAATGGCAACAATACATTTAGTGAAATTGGGAGATTAGCCAATGTCGAAGCCAGCGACTGGAGCTGGAGTGCCCTGGTTTCGGATTTTGACAATGATGGTTTTAAAGACATTTATATATCTAACGGAATTTATAAAGATCTGCTTGACCAGGACTACATTAATTTCTATTCCAATGACCCCGAAATTATCGAGGGTATAAAAAATCGGGATAGTTCGGCTATTCTTAAATTGATCGATCGTATACCTTCGGAGGCCATTTCGAATTTTGCGTTTAAAAATAATGGTGATCTCACTTTCTCAGACCAAACTAAACAATGGGGACTCTTCCTCCCCAGTTATTCCAATGGCTCTGCTTATGGTGACCTGGACAATGATGGAGACCTGGACCTCGTCATCAATAATTGTAATATGCCTGCTTTTGTTTTTAGAAATAATACGAACGAAATCAGTGACCATCATTTCTTGCAGATCTCTTTAACGGGAGAAGGAAAAAATCAATATGCTTTGGGTGCTCAGGTCACTTTGACCATTGGAGATAAAAAAATATACCAGGAATTATCTCCCATGCGGGGTTTCCAGTCCAGTACGGATTATAAACTCACTTTCGGAATAGGTGGAGCAACAGTTATTGACGAGATACTGGTAACCTGGCCGGATGGGATGATTTCACGAGAGAAAAACATCAAAGCAGATCAACGAATTGAATTACAGCAACGGAAGGCAATTTCTCCCGACAGGAAACCACCGGCTGCCACCGCTACACTTATGCAATCATTGCCTGATTTCCCCCTGTCCTATCAGCACAAGGAAAATGATTTTGTGGATTTTGACCGGGACCGGCTGATATTTCATATGATTTCTGCCGAAGGCCCGCGAATGAGTGTGGGTGATGTAAATAATGATCAGCTGATTGACCTGTTCCTGGGGGGAGCCAGTGGGCAACCGGGTTCCTTGTTCATTCAGACAAGCGACGGTTCATTTAGATCAACCAATGAAAAATTATTGGAAGAAGACCGGCAATCTGAAGATGAAGAAGCTGTCTTTTTTGATGCCGATGGAGATGGTGATGAAGACCTCTTGGTAGTCAGTGGTGGTAATGAATTTATGCGCGGACACATGG
>JAGQWZ010000099.1 GCA_020436835.1 Saprospiraceae bacterium
CGCCACCGGTACCATTACTTCGACCATTAATGTGCCGTCAGGAGGCATGATCACGGATGTCAATATTAAGGCTCTGAATGGACCTCACACTTATGTAGGTGATCTGACCTTTACCCTGATGAGTCCCCAGGGAACCTCCGTAGTACTTATTCAAAATCAATGCGGTAATTCCAATACCGGATTCAACATCAACCTGGATGACCAGGCCGGAATGGCCCTCAATTGTCCATTGAGCAGTGGCGATACGGAGCAGCCTCAGAATGCACTCTCTGCTTTCAATGGAGAAAACCCCATGGGCAACTGGCAATTAATGATTAACGATAATTTTGCTCAGGATGGCGGCACCCTTAACGGTTGGACGCTGGAGGTTTGTATTCAGGGAGGTGGTGGCAATTGTCCTCAGACACTGGCTGTCAATGACAATCCTATCGGAAACGGAACCTATCAGGCCGGGAACCAACTGACCTCCTCGGGTACGATCGGGATGGGAAATAATGTGACTTTTCGCGCAGGAAATCATGTAGAGCTACAACCAAATTTCACCGTAACTCAAACCTCAATTTTTGAGATTCGTATTGAAGGATGTCAGTAGTGTCCTGGGATCATTTGATTATCTGAGATCAGACGGCTTGTTCGCCACTATATCCTTTTTTTAAAATTACTCCTTACTTTAGGCAAATCAGCTTTTGTTCCATTTTTCCAGGTTAATGAAAAAATTTCAGATCGGTTCCATTTTACTGTATATCTACCTTTTGGGGTTTCTCCCAAATTTGCCCCTTAATGCGATGGGTGCTTTACAATCTTTCCAGAGCAGTGAAAAACTCATTGATGAGTCGGAGAGACTAAAGTGGATTGATCCGGATAGTGCCATTTACCTGCTAAAGGCCAGGTTACTGGATTTAACTGTCAATCTGGACGCGCTAGAAAGGGCAGATCTTGCATTGCAAGTGAGTAAGATCTTCAATGAAAAGCGAGCATGTGATTCCATAGGCAGATGGAATAAGATCGCCTACGATATTTATCAGGCGCAGGATAACCGGCGGGGTCTTGCTGAGGTATATTATCAGGATGGATATGAGCAATTCTGTCTTGGTCAACACGAAAAGGCACTTGATTTTGTGCTCAAGGGACTGGAGATTATGGAAGACATTGGCAACCAGCCTGGAATTGCCCTGGGTTATTTACGTATGGCCCGTATATTTCACTTTACCTATAAGTTGGGAGAAAGTGCGGAATCCGGGGTAAAAGCAGGGACGATATTTGAGACATTAAAGATATTTCCGGAAGCCTGGGATGCCTGGAGTTTTGCCGGTCACGGTTACCGGATGGAAAATGACAGTACCCAGGCAGAATATTGTTTCGCGAAAGGTTTGGAAATGGCTGAAAAATCGGGGTTACCAAAAGTGATCGGCCTGGCTTACAATGATCTGGCCTCCTTTTATATGGAGTTCAATCAATACGACAGTGCAGTCAATTATTTTGAAAAGGCACTCCATAATGCCGATCCCGCCGATGAGCGACAAGTAATGGTTATCAAAAACGGATTGGGACAGGTTTACCTGGCTACGGGAAGATATCAGGAATGTATTGATTTGTTGAAGGAAGCCCTGGATGTGGTTTACCGGACGAACGAAATATTTTTCCTCACTGAACTCCCGGAATATATCGCCCAATCTTATGCGGCACTGGGTCAGTACGACAGTGCGTATAAATACATGGAGATGAATTGGCGGTATTCCGATAGCTTGTTTACCATCAATCAGGATCAGGCTATGGAAGAGATGAAGTCGAAGTACGAATCTGATCAGAAGGACGCTTTGATCGCGCAGCAAAAAAGTGAACGTAAATACATCTATTCTTTGCTATTTCTCGCTCTGGTCGTGGCGTTTATGTTTTATTGGCGCTACCAGCTGAAAAAACAAACAAATGAAATATTGGATCAGCGGAATAAGGAAAAAGACTATTTATTAAGAGAGATTCATCACCGGGTGAAAAATAATCTGCAAATACTCTCAAGTTTACTAAATCTTCAGGCAGACTATATGCAGGATGAAAGTGCCTTAAATGCATTGACGGAGGGACGCAATCGCGTGCAATCCATGTCTTTTATTCATCAGCAACTGTATTCGGAAGAAAATGTGTCGATGGTGGATATGAAAGAATATGTGACCTTACTTTGCGAGCATTTGCGTGATTCCTTTTCATTGGACAACAATGGAATCCGGATTACATACCAGGTAGATGTACCTTTCTTCGACGTGGAAACCGCTATTCCAATCGGCCTGATAATTAATGAATTAATCACAAATTCGATAAAGTATGCATTTCCTGAACCAACGGTTGGAGAGATTAAAGTAAGATTGTGGATCGGTGAAAATGAAAAACTTTTTCTTCAGGTCAGGGATAATGGATCCGGCGTTTCAATCCATAAAGAGGGATCTTCTTCCTCTTTTGGTACTGACCTGATCAATGTTTTAAGTCAGAAATTAAGAGGTAAGATTGAAGTGAACAGAGATGATGGATATTCCACTACTATTGAGTTTAGCCGTTTCAAGACGATTGATCGCCGGGATATCGAAGATTAGTCAATTTGGTCCGGCTAACTAAAACATATTAAATACTCTGACTAACTCTTCCTTATGAGTGCGGCTAACCGGAATACGGATATCACCGATATGCACATAGCCTTCCGATAATTTATCAACATTTTTAATATTAATAATAAATGAACGGTGTACCTTCAAAAGAAAAGATGCCTGAATTCTGTCTTCGACTTTCTTTAATGTTTGGGAGACCAGGAAGTCCCTGTCTTCAGTGGCAATCTTGGTGTAGGCACCTTCAGCTTCCAGATACAGAATCTTATCATACATTACCTTTTGGAGATATTCATTGGTGCGAATAAATACACGATCAGTAAGGTATTTTTCCGATTGAATTGATCCGGCATCTTCTTTTTCCATGTCCATGGCCAGTTCGATCGAATGCAACACATCTTTGATGCGGAAGGGTTTTGATAAAAATGCGTGGGGAAATGTCAATTTTGCCCGGTTAAAGGTCGTTTTATCTGTATTAGCGGTAAGGAAGAGAATGGGGATTTCGTAATTCTTATTGATTTGATGAGCGGTGTCAATGCCATCCAATGCACCAAATAACTGGATGTCCATTAAAATTATATCCGGTTGTTCCTGATTAAGGAATTCCAGAATTTCTTCTCCCGATTCAAATACCTGAATTACTTCGAAGCCGGTCTTTTCCAGTTGCCTTTTTAGATCAAGTGCCACCAGTGGTTCGTCTTCTACGATTATTATTCTAACTCCCGCCATCACTAAATTAATTTCTATAGCGTTGAAATATTATGGTTGTATTATATCCGTTTTCCCGGTTTATTTCAATTCGACCTTTTAGTTTTTTTGACAATGTTTCAATTAGCATAGATCCGAAAGAAGTAGACATTTTATGATTCTTCAAGTGGGGAGCCGGTGCTCCGTTGTCGGAAACAGACAATAGTAGCTCTCCCTGTGTTTCTTTCAAAAGAAGTGAAATTTGGCCCTTGTCACCATTTGAAAAGCCATATTTTACTGAATTAGTCACCAGTTCATTTATAATTAACCCCAGGGGTATAGCATAGTCCACATCCATATCTCCGAAGCGAATATCTTCATTGATGGAAATACTTTTATTTGAAGCGGAGAAGGATTCTTCGAGATGCCGGCATAACTCCGGTAGATATTCCCGAAGATCAACCCTGGTAAGGTTATCTCCGGTATAAAGTCGTTGATGGATCATTCCCATGGATTCGACCCGGTTTCGTCCTTCAGAGATTACATCAATGGCATGCTCATCATGCAAATGATCAGTCTGAAGGCTGAGTAGACTGGAAAGAATTTGTAAATTATTTTTGGTGCGATGGTGAATTTCCCTGAGTAGAAGTTCCTTTTCACTATTACTTTTTTGCAGTCGGTTTTTTAATCGCACAAAAATACCGGTTGCGAATAAACTAATGATCAAGAGTGTAGATCCCATTGCAATCGATATTTTTTGAAACCTTACTCGATCATTTAGCGATTTTATGGATTCCTCTTTTTTCTCCGTTTCGTATTTTACCGAAAGTTCATTGGTCAATTTATCGAGCGCTTGTTGGTGCTCAACTTCATTTATCGAATCCAGTTTAACCCGGTACTTGTAAGCTTCCGGCATATTACCCAGACCGGCATATGCCTCACTGAGGTGCAAGATATTTTCGGCAACCTGTTGAATTTCGCCGGTGTTTGTTTGAATTTCCAGAGCTCTTTTCTTGAACTCAATTGCTTTTGTATAGTCCTTCAGGATCAAGTAAATATGACCGATGTTTGCCAGAGCCACCCGCATACAGATCTTATAATCGGCAGACGTGCATGCATGGAGGATCGTGTTGTAGTCCTGTAGCGCATCATCATAGCGTTTAAGATATTTGTACACATTTCCCCGTGAGTTCAAAGTACTGGCTATTTCCAGGTCGGTCGCTCCCTGGGACTTGCTTATTTTGATGGCTTCATTGATAGATTCCAGTGCTTTCAGGTAGTCGGGTATTTCCAGATACAATTCTGAGAGTATTTTATATACGGAAGCTTTTTCCTTTGACGCTGGCTCATCTTTTACCAATTCCAACGCCTGGTGGCCATATTTTAATCCTTCGTCAAAGCGTTGATAATACCAGTAAATATCTGCAATGTCGACCAATGCCCGGACGAGACCGCTGCGATCCTGATGTTGCTCCCTTATTTCGACAACTTTGAAGGCAGATTCGAGGGCTTTAGGGTAGTCAGCGCTGCGAGTGTAATAACGGGTGAAAGCTTCTTCCACATAGGCAAGTCCGGTTGGGTTGTCGATCGATAAAAATAGATCACTGGCCATATTTAACTGCTCTATGCCAGGTTCGATTTTACCCTGTTGGATCAAAATTTCACCTTCCAGCAGATTTAGGAATGGCTGGAGTTCAGATTTGAAATTTGGTAAATACCCTCTTAAAGTATCCAGATATCTGTACGCAAGTTCGGGGTTGGTTTCCCTCTGTGAGCGGATCAAGAAGATCAGGCTATCCACTTCGGGACTGAACTGGTAATCCCGGTTTTGCCCTGCTAGGGATTGGGATAAGAAAACAAATATCAGGAGATATAATATCCTGCAAATTCTGACCAAGGAACGGAGCATTGTTGTCAAGAAAGATAATCAAACATCTTTTACTTCACCAAAATATTATGGGTGTTTACCAGTCATTTGGGACCACTCAAAAATTTGAAAGGCTGTTTTCAAACCGATAATCTTACATTTTGACTGTGAATTCTTCATTCCGAAAGATATTATTGATTGAAGATGATCCGGTGATTTGCTGGTTTATCCAGAGCGAGCTTGCAAAACGGGCCATCGATGAAATCCGGATCTACGACGAGTTTTTTTCCGCCTTTGAAACGTTGGACCAATTTAAACCTGATCTGATCATAACCAACCTGCGGGCCCTTGACGGTTGGATGGATTCATTCGACTTTCATCTGTTGGTCCGCCATTGCCGCTTCCTTTTGGTGATGACGGGGCTATCGGATCAAAGATTGCATCCTTTCAGTCTGACCCAGTTCAACCATGGTTTCCTCCAAAAACCTTTTAGCTCCCTGCAGCTTAAGAAGCTACTGAATAACGCATAGATCGGCGATTCGGATGGAAATTTATGACACAAATAATACCGCTCCTCCCTCCGATTGTCGAATATCTGTTCACCAAAAACATTGACCATTCATTAGTCATTTCCAGTCATTCACCAAACTCTGTGAGAATCAGTGAAAAAAGGAAGATAGCTTAGATAAAGAGCATTTACACAAATAAATCCAAAGTGATATGAACCACCTGATATCTGAGAGGGAGAAACAGATTCTGTTTCTCATCGCCTATGAAAATACCAACGATCAAATTGCGGAAAAGCTTTATATCAGTTTTGAAACGGTACGTACCCACCGGAGAAATCTCTTGGAGAAACTATCGGTAAGAAACACAGCGGGACTGGTGCGAAAAAGCTTTGAACTGGGCCTGCTTCCATTGGAAAAAGATTTAAGGATTAATCCATTGATTAAGTCGGCTTAAAATAACCGCCTCGGGTATTATGAAAAATGAATGAGTAATCTGTTGTCAGGA
>JAGQWZ010000009.1 GCA_020436835.1 Saprospiraceae bacterium
CAGGATAATTTTGGCATAAGCGAATCAACCGCCAGTATCCTTGAGGCATTTAAGGACCTTAGTATTGCGATCACCTCCTTTTTAATTGCAAGCTATGTTGTCAAAATCGGGTACAAGAGAAGTATGCTTATCTCTCTGGGATTTATTTCGATCGTATGTCTTATGATGCCAATTCTCCCATCTTTCTGGATGACTAAACTCTTGTTTGCTGCTACCGGCGTAGGTTTTGCCTTAATTAAAGTTTCTGTCTTTGCGACGATCGGAATTGTCACCGAAGATCAACAGGGCCATGTAAGTCTAATGAGCTTCTTAGAGTCATTTTTCATGATTGGCGTATTATCCGGATATTTTATTTTCAGCGCGTTTGTCGACGATGCTAATCCTCAATCCACCCAGTGGTTTCAGGTCTACTATGTACTTGCCGCCCTCAGTGCTATTGCTTTTTTGTTGTTGTGGTCCTCATCGTTGGATGAATCAAAAATCAAGAATGAATCACAGAAAAAAACATTAGTCACAGATTTTCTCGAAATGTTGGCCTTGATTGGCAGGCCGATCGTTTTGTTATTTATTATCTGTGCTTTTCTGTACGTACTTATAGAACAAGGCATAATGAGTTGGCTTCCGACGTTCAATAGCCGGTTTTTAAATCTACCTGCCTCCCTTAGTATTCAAATGGCCAGCATCCTGGCTGCCAGCACCGCTCTGGGTCGTTTTGTCGCAGGCTTCATATCCAAATATATGAATTGGTTCACTCTACTAAGTATTTGTTTGTTAGCTGCAGCAGTCCTTGTGCTAATAAGTTTACCTCTGGCCTCCAACCTGGATGAGCGGGAAATTACGGGTTGGCTTGATGCACCACTCGCCGCCTATGTCTTTCCTTTAATAGGATTTTGCCTTGCACCAATTTATCCCACCATTAATTCAGTCATTTTATCTGCTTTACCAAAAATAAAACATGCTCCTATGTCGGGTCTGATTGTCGTTTTTAGCGCCCTGGGAGGCACCACCGGTTCCATCCTCACCGGATATTTGTTTGAACACTACGGCGGTCAACAGGCTTTTTACCTGTCTTTAATACCGATCACCGTCATTATGTTCGCTTTATTTTTATTTAAAAAGAGCACCGATGCCCTACAGGCTATTTAGCTTAATTAAAATATAAATGGAAAAAGAAATAGCGGGTCTCATACCTGATTTTGAGCAACAATTATTTTATCCGGGAATACTTTCTATTTCACAAGGAAGAATAAAGCAGATCACGAGGAAACAAAATTCGGCAGAAAGATTGCCATATATTTTGCCCGGATTTGTTGACAGCCATATTCACATTGAGAGCTCGATGATGGTACCCTCTGAATTTGCTCGTCTCGCGGTGATTCATGGAACCGTAGGCACAGTGAGTGATCCACATGAAATAGCAAACGTGTGTGGTATGGAAGGAGTACGCTACATGTTGGAAAATGGCAAAAAGGTGCCTTTTAAATTTAATTTCGGAGCACCTTCCTGCGTTCCGGCCACCTCATTTGAGACGGCCGGAGCAAGACTCGATGCAAATGAAGTGGAAGAATTGTTACAGAACCCGGATATTAAATATCTGAGTGAAATGATGAATTTTCCAGGAGTATTAAACGGAGATCAACAAGTCTGGGAAAAAATTAAGCAAGCAAAAAAATTAAACAAACCAATTGACGGTCATGCGCCCGGTCTCCGGGGCAAAGAGGCAGAAGAGTATATCCAGGCAGGAATTTCGACAGATCACGAATGTTTCACTTATGAAGAAGCATTAGACAAGCTCTCAAAGGGAATGAAAATTATCATTCGAGAAGGAAGTGCAGCTAAAAACTTCGATGAACTGATTGACTTATTAAATGACTTTCCCGATCACATCATGTTTTGCAGTGACGACAAACATCCTGACAGCCTGATTGATGGTCATATAAATCTCCTCTGCACCAGGGCAATGGCAAAAGGTATAGACATCTTTAAGATCCTGCGCGCAGCATCAATCAACCCGGTAAAACATTATGCGCTGGATATTGGATTGCTTCGCACTGGGGATCCTGCCGACTTTATCGTTGTCGAAGACCTGGAATCATTAGAGATCAAACAGACTTTTATCGATGGCCAACTGGTTATGGAATCAGGAAGAACACAGATCGACAGCGTGCCGATAGCGAGCATAAATAATTTCCATCGCAATTTACTTGAGGTCGATGAACTCCGATTCGACTATACCGCAGATGTTCCTGAAGATCTCCCCATTATTGAAGCATTGGATGGGCAATTAATTACCCTGAAATCAAAAATCAACTATCAAGATCTGCTGGACCGACAACAGCTCGTGAGTAATCCCGCTCTTGACATTTTAAAAATTGTAGTGGTAGACCGCTACGGAAAAGGCCATATTGGAAAAGCATTTGTAAAGAACTTTGGCCTGAAGAATGGAGCGATCGCCTCAAGTGTAGCACATGACAGTCATAATATTGTGGCAGTAGGAACCGATGATCACAGCTTAGAGAAAGCGATCAATGCAATTATTAGTACAAGGGGAGGCCTAAGTTTCTACCAGTCTTCCCCAAATGAAATCAAAGAAGTAATTCCACTGCCAATTGCGGGTCTGATGTCCGATCTTGATGGGTTTGAACTGGCATATGAATATACACGACTTGACAAGCTGGTCAAGGAGGCAGGGAGTAAATTGTCATCTCCTTTCATGACGTTATCTTTCATGGCTCTGCTGGTCATTCCGCATATCAAATTGAGTGACCGGGGACTGTTTGATGCCGACCATTTTCAGTTTATTTAGTAAAAATGGTTGCGGCTGGAATCGCCATGATCGGTTGATCACGATTAGGCTCTGATAGCTTTGTCGTTCATTTTCGTTCCCTGAAGATGACGTTTCGGCTGGATTTCCGGAATACATACCTCGATCCCGATTCCGGGAAGTATTGTTCCTAATTTTCGATCTTGAAAATAAGTGGTATTTTTTTTTAAAATCAGCTGATACCGAAGGTAAAGGCAGATTATCACTATCTTGACTGGCTTTATAAATCAAAGCAGATGGAAAACCCCCGATTACATCTAGCCGAACAATTTGTTCTTCATACCCGCAAAAATATTTTCCTTACCGGGAGAGCCGGTACCGGGAAAACCACTTTCCTGAGAAATGTCTTAAAGAAAACAAAGAAGAAATATATTGTAGTTGCCCCCACCGGAGTAGCTGCAATCAATGCCGGAGGAGTGACGATCCACTCTATGTTCGGATTTCCCCTCACTGCCTTCACTCCCGACCAACAACCAACTGATCTAAATTTGGCCAATAACCGAAGCAGTTTGGCCAAACATTTACGCTACAACCGGGACAAGCTCAAGCTTCTTCGTGAGATTGATCTTCTTGTCATTGATGAGATCAGTATGGTACGTGCTGATCTACTTGATGCTATTGACTTTGCACTGAAGCGAACAAGAAAGAAAGATCAGCCTTTCGGCAATGTTCAATTGTTGGTGTTAGGTGATCTTTTTCAACTGGCACCAGTGGTCAATCAATCTGTGTGGCATATCTTGAGAAAGTACTATGAAAGCCCTTATTTCTTTGCGGCCCGGTCATGGGAAAGAAGTGAGCCAATCACCATAGAATTAACCAAAATATATCGCCAGAATAATCAGGAATTCATTGACATTCTTAACCGGATACGCTACGGGGATTGTTCTGAATCCGATATCAACTGTCTGAATAAAAACTATAAGCCAGATTTCAAACCAGGCGAAAAAAAATATGTCACTCTCACTACTCACAATCATAAAGCTAATCGAATAAATACTGGGAAGCTTAATGAATTACCCGGGAAATCAGTAACCTATAGTGCGGAAATAGTCAGGCAATTTAATGAAAATGCCTATCCGGCTGAAGCAGAACTCACCATCAAGGAAGGGGCTCAGGTTATGTTTATTCGCAATGATACCGAAGGCAGGTATTTTAATGGAAAATTAGCCGAGGTCATTGAAGCAGATAAGGATGATTTACGGGTTAGATTCGAAGATGGCGAGACCCTGTATATAGAAAAGGTAACCTGGGAAAATAAAAAGTACGAACTCGATAAGGAAACAAATGATATTCAAGCCAAAGTATTAGGGAGCTTCATTCAATATCCGTTGCGTCTGGCCTGGGCAGTCACTGTACACAAAAGCCAGGGTCTTACATTTGACAGACTCATCGTTGATCTTGGTGAAACTTTTGCCTCCGGCCAGGCTTATGTTGCATTGAGCCGGTGTACAAACCTGGACGGTTTGGTGCTGCTTTCACCTCTGCAACCTAAAAATATAATAGTCAATGATCAAATCGTTCGATATCATGATCAGGCACCAAAAGAAGAATATCTCGGTAAAGCATTGGAAGATGCTAAAATTAGATTTGCCGGTGACCAGTTAAAATCCCTGTTCGATTTCGATAGTATTGTTTTCCTGACAGAAGAATGGGTAAGACAGCTGGAAGAAAAAACCATCCCGGAGAAAAAGCAAGCACTCGAACTGATAGACCGGATACAGAAAAATCTAAATAACTGGCATCGAATCAACCGGAGTTTCAAATCGGAACTCCACTATTTAATGATCAAGTACTCCAAAACAAAAGATTCCGAACAAATCCAAAACCGCATTAACAAAGCAGTCTTCTATTATACCAATGCAATAAATAATGAATTGATTTTACCAGTAAAAAAACATGCTGATAGTCTTCAATATAAGACTGGAATAAAGAAATATCTGACTTTCGTTAAGGAATTCCTTGACGCTGCCTGGCTGCAAATCGACAGACTTTATAATGCTACTTTCTTTGGGGAAGATATTTATAAAGGAGAAAAAAAATACCGCAAAGATTTGAGTAGGGACACCACCTCAAAGAAAAAGAAAAGATCAAGAAAAGGAGCTACGCTGGAGGATACCCTGACCCTTTACCGACAGGGAAAGAGCATCGATCAGATTGCCGGAATCAGAAGCCTTGCCACCGGAACTATAGAGACCCATCTGGCCCGGTTGATCGGACAAGGAGACTTACTGATCGATGAGGTGATGAACCGGGAAAGGGTCGAGAAAATCTCTTTCTATATGTTGAATCACGACGATCTCACTTTAACGATGCTGAAGTCTAAAATTCCGTTCGAGGTCGACTACAGCGACTTGCGCATGGTTAAAGAACACCTGAGTCGAATAAAGTAAAATCTTCAAGCACCAAACTCCAAATATTAAGTACTAATGAACCAACTTCGGGAGGAACCCCTAACCAATCTTGGAATTTGGAATTTTCCTTCAAGCTACAAGCTAAAGCCCTCTGCTCCATGCTCCTGACTCTATGCCTTCAAGCACCAAAACCCTGATGTCGACTTAAATTTAAAATAGGTCGTCTGTAAGTCGGCGAATATTGATTCGCCTCTCTCCAGGGTCACCATTACCAAATGTTGAGTGCTAATGGACCAACACCGAGAGCAACCGCAGAACTTCTTTTTTGAATTTGGAATCTCTTTGCTCCATGCCCCCTTGCTCCATGCTCCCTGTTCACAGCTTCACCCTTCCCGATATCGCTCAAAATCAGCATCCATCAATGCTTTTGACCTGGACCCTTCATAAATGATAAGTCTGAATTTAAACAACGCCTTTTCTCCTTCTTTTAGCCTCAGCTGTCTGCTTTCCGGGTTGACCTGATTACGGCCCTTTTGATAATCATATTGGCCTACCGGATTCGCCGCAAAACACCCATAACCTCTGGCATGCCAATAGGTGGGAAAATTCAGGCTGGAGGGATGATGAAGGACTGAAATCCCGATCGATTTTCCTTCATGGTTACCTTCGAGATTCATCCAGGCCGACTGCTTACCCCAAACATTTTTCTCCTTTTTTTCTCCTTCTGCATTAGTGAAGGTACCGGTACTGCTTTCCGCAGTGCCATTTGCGTCTTCGGCCAGCCAGTCTGCCACCCGGATGGAAAACATGCCTTCTTTCGTATCTTCAAATATCACCGTTGTGTCGAAAGGTGTCAAGTCAATCGTAAAATCAATGTAATATGCATCCTGACCGGTAGAGAATTGCATGGTTCGCTTTTCTATCAGCACAGGCTCACCATCTCCATTCAGCCAATGATTCGTAACAGTGAGTAACCCATTGTCAGGTGTTGCTTTCATACGCTCTAAGGCCACTTGTCTGATCGCGGGCAATCGAGGTCGATCTCCGACCGGAAGTTTGTCGTGAGGATTTGCCCAGAAGCTATTACCATTCACCTCATGATTACTACCATAAGTGAAGGAGAGCCCCGTATGATGGGGATGATCATGACTTTCACCCGCTATGTCTTCAAAGGGAAATCGACGGGTTATTCTCGCTCCCGAAGGAGAAAATATGGGATAGAGGATTGGTTTAGACAGCGTGGAATCGAACCACCACGTAGTGATCTGTCGCTCCCCCGTCCACACTTCAATCTGGCCGTCCTTCTGTACAAATCTCACCGGTTCCTGAGCGGACAGCCAAATCGGAACCAAAAAGAGTAAGACCATCGGAACGACCACGCTGAATCGGCATTGGCGTCTTAAGCACTGTCCCCCATTAAGTAACCACCGCAGGAACAATTTAAATAGCAGCATGGCGGTAAATATTTTTTGCATCTTTATTCTTCCGTGAATTGTTATACATCTCAAGATAACGATTTAAGCCATGACATATGATTACCTGGTTATCGGTGCAGGATCTGCCGGTTTGCAACTATGCTTAAGAATGCTGGAAGACCCCTATTTTCTGGAGAAAAAAATTGGCTTGCTTGAAAAAGATATAGATTCCGCTCCGGATAAAACCTGGTGTTATTGGGAAATAGGGCACGGCAGGTGGGATCATCTTATAGACCACCAGTGGTCCCAAGGATTTTTTGCTGGTGGCGGTGAAGAAATCGTTTTGGACCTATCCCCTTACCAATACAAAAAATTAAATGCCGGGAAATTTTTCCGGTTCGCCCGGAAAAAGATTGAAGAATCCGGCAAAATAGACTGGATTGCCGATGAGGTGGTGGATGTACAATTTCAGGATACGGTGAAGATCCATGGGCAGAATTCGAATTACCAGTCCTATCATGTTTTTGATAGTCGAATTGATCCGGATTTCTATGAAAACCAATCTTGTAAAAAAATATGGCAACATTTTAAGGGTTGGGAAATTAGAACCAAAGAACCTTCCTTCGACCCAAATAAATTCACGATGATGGATTTCCGGATCAAGTATAATAACTCGACCACCTTTACTTATGTACTGCCCACTTCTTCTACTACAGCTCTGGTCGAATTCACTTTTTTTACTCCATTTATGATCGATGACCATACTTATGATCTTTACCTGAAAAAATATATCGACAACATTTTAAAAATTCGGGAATACACAATAGATCGCGAAGAAAAAGGGATTATTCCTATGACTGATTATCCTTTTTACAAGAATCACCAGGAGAAGGTCACTAAAATTGGTACCGCAGGTGGATGGGTTCGTCCCTCTTCCGGATATTCGTTCAGAAATAGCCAACGTTTTGTGACCAAACTAATCAAAAACTTAAAAAATAATTTACCCCCGCATCACGGCATTGGCCATAACCGGTTTCGTACGTATGATACCATTTTCCTTGACTTGCTGGAGAAACATAATGAAATGGGAGAAGAATTATTTACTTCCATGTACACAAAGAACAAGATTCAGCAGATTTTCAGGTTTCTCGATGAAGAAAGCAGCTTCCTCCAGGATATTTACTTTATCTCCACCTTTGAAAAATGGCCTTTTCTGAAAGCAGCTGCCCGCTCCTTTTCATAATCTGAACCTTACCTGTAACAGAGAACATACATCCGAAACTTTTTCGTTTATTTGCAGAAAATTGAGAGATGAGAGTGGTCAACCTAGTTTTTCTCAGC
>JAGQWZ010000100.1 GCA_020436835.1 Saprospiraceae bacterium
CAATATCTGGACAAGAGGTCAGTTACCGAAGCGGCATTTATTACCTTCGAAATCACCGATTTCGTACGAGGCCATCTCAAAGACGGATTTTTAAATTTTAACCTTGTCGGTGACGGGAAAAAAACAATCGATATTGCCAGCCGGGAAAGTGGACTAAGTGCAGAGCTAATTATCGATATGTGCACTGCAAACAATCCGGTTCCGGAACTAAGCAAAGTAGAGGAAAGTGCGCTAAAGGTACTGCCCAGTTCCCTGGAGGGAAAAATGACCATTCAGCTTTTTAAAGTGCCCGCCGGAGGATTCGGTGAATTGATGATCATGACTGACCAGGGTGACATACTCTATCAAATACCGATGTCTATTCAGGATGCAAAGGTTTCATATCACACCATTGATTTCAGAAATCTCCTGCCTGGCGTCTATTGGGCCGTACTTCGGAAAGGCCGGGTCATGGTAAAGGACCGGTTTCGACTTAAACCGGAAAATGGTACTACCTTCCTTAAAGTTGATAATGAATTCATTGCCGGAAATGAGCCTTAGACCCAAACCCGTAGATAGCTGGTTTTGTGGTCAACATTTTGGAAAATAGATAATTTTCTGGTCTATCTGCCACCGAACAATCTACGTTTCCCCACGTTTAAATAAATAATTAATTGCATTGCATTGGACTACCAGGATCGTAAATCAAAAATTCAACTGAAGAAGCTACTGCCGATCTCAGCCCTTATTTTTTCAACTTTAATTTTATTGCTTTTTCTCGTTGCCTGGCTCCCAATGGCAATTACTATTGTACTGGCGACAATCATGGTTTCAGTACTGGTCATTACTCAGGCTATCGTCATCCTGAAAGATCAGGGCTAGGAAGAATTTAGCTGACTCCCTGTGTTCAAATTGGATTTAGTACGAAAAGTGGCCAATGACGAACAATCAAAGCTGAACCGCTTCACCATGCCTGAATACTTTACCGTTTAAAGCATCATCAAATTTTTGAAAAATTTCTACCTTCGACGCTTTCGGGATGTAGCGCAGTCCGGTAGCGTGCTTCGTTCGGGACGAAGAGGTCGCTGGTTCGAATCCAGTCATCCCGACAAAGAAACACTGGTCACTGACAGAGGCAGGGACCTTTTCTTTTTTTTAGGGAGCCCGGAGCAATAGCTCTTGGGGTCCAGCAAAAAAAGAAAATAAGTGCACGAAGTGAACGGTGTTTCTTTGTATCTCCCCCTCTTGGATCAGCGAAGCTAATCCAGTCATCCCGACTCCGCTCGCCGTAGCACTTTGCAAAGGCGAGCTTCTTTCTCTTTACTGTGCTTTCAACTGATGCAAGTCTAGCTTAGCCATTTCAACAGGATAATCCCGATCCGGGATCCCCACCCTGGGCAAGAAAAAGCAACCGTCGTGCAGTTTTTCATGTCCTGCCAAATATTTCCCCATTTCCCTTCGTTAATAGTGCGTTACGTTTGCACCATCTATGAAAGAGGCTGATAATCAGAGATTTCGGAACTCCCGTATTATAAAATCAATCCACAATCTCTGGCTCCACATTTCCAGTTGGTCTATATGGATAACCATTCGAGACTGGTTTAAAAGGCAACCAAAATGGAAACTCTTTTTGTTAGGAACATCCGGACTGGTGGCCGGCGCTTGTCTCCTGGTTGGAGGCTTGCTGATTTTGGTGAAAATGGGCTACTTCGGAGCGCTGCCCACCTATGCAGAACTCACCAATATTCAGAACAGCCAGGCTAGTGAGATCTATGACTTTCGGGGAATTTCTATCGGCAGGTATTATATTGAAAATCGGGTCAATGCAGATTCATCTGAACTTCCCAAACATCTCAGGGAGGCACTTATCGCGACTGAAGACGCCCGGTTCTTTGAACATTCGGGTATTGACTTCCGCTCGCTGGGCCGGGTATTTTTCCGCAGCATTCTCCTCTCGGATGAAAGCAGTGGAGGAGGAAGTACAATCAGCCAACAATTGGCAAAGAACTTATATCCCCGCAGAGATTATGCCTTTATTGGCATTGTCATTAATAAAATGAGGGAAATGCTCATTGCTCACCGGCTGGAGAAAGTCTACAGCAAAGAACATATTCTGCGGCTCTATCTTAACACCGTACCTTTTGAGGGAAATGCTTTTGGAGTAAAAATTGCCGCCCAACGTTTTTTCAATACCAGTCTGGACAAATTGAAACTTGAAGATGCTGCCGTGCTGGTTGGGATGCTCAAAGGCACCAGTTATTATAACCCGGTCAATTATCCGGATAGAGCAAAGACAAGAAGGAATACTGTATTGAATCAGATGGTGAAAGCGGGTTACCTGAGCGCCGATTCTGCCCAATTACTGGGAGAGGTAGACATTAAATTAGATTACCAACCGGAAAGTCACAACCTGGGACTTGCCACTTATTTCAGGGAGCACTTACGTCAGGAGTTAGACCGGGAACTAAAGGATCTTAAGAAACCGGATGGCTCTGCCTACAATCTTTATACCGATGGTCTGAAAATCCATACGACTTTGGATGCGACGATGCAACGGTATGCAGAGCAGTCTATGTATTCCCATCTGAAGCATCTCCAGAAGATTTTTCTTGAAGAATGGAATGGCCAGGAACCATGGATGACGAATAGCCTTAAAAATGATCTGGTCAGGAAAAGTGAGCGCTACCAGCGTTCAAAAGAACAGGGACTTTCTGATAAAGCAATCGAAGAAGCCTTCAACACTGCAGTGCCGATGCAAATCTTCGACTGGGACCAAGGCCAGAAGGAAGTTGAATTGACACCATGGGACTCCATCCGCTACTATCTGAGTTTGCTACAGGCCGGAATGCTGGCAGTAGAACCGCAAAGCGGCGCGGTAAAGGTTTGGGTCGGTGGCATTGATCACCGCTATATTCAGTTTGACCATGTCAAATCGCGGCGTCACATCGGATCGGTAATGAAACCGATCGTTTATGCAACGGCCTTAAAAAATGGTATGAGTCCGTGCGAATACTATGAAAACTCTCTGGTACAATATGCAGAATATAACGACTGGGAACCTCATAACTCGGACGGAGCTTATGGTGGTTATTACAGCATGGAAGGAGCACTCAGTCATTCTGTAAATACCGTGACCGTGGATATAGCCCTCGAAACCGGTCTCGAACCTATCCGGGAATTAGCCGGAGGCCTGGGTATCGATAGTGATATTCCACTGGAACCTTCCCTGGCCTTGGGTGCTTTTGATGCCTCGCTTTGGGATATGATCGGTGCATATGCCACCTTCGCTAATGAGGGTACCCATCCTAAAGTCTATTTTCTTGAAAAAGTGGTTACGGCAGATGGTACCGTGCTAGTCGATCATAGTAAAATGGAGAAGGACCTGAGTAGTCCGCTTACCACGGAAGAAGCAGCGATCGTCAATCATTTTCTGCAGTCGGTGGTAGACAGTGGCACAGCCCGCCGGTTGAGATATGAGTACAATATAGCCGGTCCAATAGCGGGGAAGACCGGAACGACTCAGGATCAATCTGATGGATGGTTCATCGGATACACCCCCAGTCTGGTAGCCGGGGTATGGGTGGGAGCCGAACTTCCGGTGGTACACTTCCGTACGACCCACAATGGCCAGGGAGCAAACACAGCACTTCCTATTTGGGGAAAATTTATGCAACGCATTAAAGCCAATAAACGCACTGCAAAATATCTTGGGGGACAATTTAGTCCACCTGATGATTCGACGCTATTTGAACTGGATTGCCCTCATTATCTGCCCGAAATGCCTGAAATATTTGATTCGATTATCGACCTGGCGGAACTTTTAAAATTTAGTCAAAATGTGGCAGACATTGATTCTGCCAATCTCACGGACATCATGCAACGAGCTCCACGCCGACGATCGGAAGCCTTAAGTGAATACAGTGAACGGATCCGGGAAAGAAATGAGAAAATCCTGGAAAAGAGAGAGCGCAGAAAAAAAAGGAAGGCTTTTTTCGATAAACTTTTCGGAAGAAAGAACTAAACTACCTTCTTTTCATTTCGATTTCGCCCATTTTCGAAGACGTCACTAATGGTATGCCTTTCTGATTTTCCGTCGCATTAACAGATAGTTCACGATTCCGACAATGATCGAAACGATTCCAATTCCGGAGAGCGACCATTCCACCCAACCGAAATAGCCGGCGCGTTTCCCCAGAAAAGCAATACCTACCGCCGTAGCAATAAAATAGAGTCCGGTCCGGACGAAAGAAAGTAAGGTTCGCTGATTAGCCAGTCGGGTCCGGTCGATGGCTAATTTATCTCTTAAGATAATCTCCGTTTCCATGGATTGTATATCCGTAGACATAGTAATTCGTTTAATAAATTAACTATGGCTGGCTTCGAAGAAAACATAACAAAGAGGGCGAAGGTTCAGCTTCGCAAATACAATTTGAACTTCCCGGCTTCTAATCCTTTCGCGCTTTTGCAATCGGAGGCGGACCCTCCGGGATGATTGCCTTGTAGACGTAGTCCCCTTTCCTTTCGAGGAATTCCTTTTTCATTTCTGCCCGTAATTGCTCATCCTCAAAAAAGTCAACCATGGTCATGGACATCGCTTTGGCAGCATACGCCATCCCTTTATGGCCAATAGACATACCACTACAGGCTACGACTGCCCAGGAATGCCAGGGTGTGTCTTTGGGGGCCGTTGTCGCCCTTAGTCTGACGGTGGGCACGACAAAACTTACGTCTCCCACATCGGTCGAACCTCCCATCGGGTGTTCCTGCGTTTCTTCTAATGGTGTAATCTCTGAGTACAAGCCCACCTGTGGCTTATCCACCGATTCCTGAATTTTTTTAGCGAAAAGCTGCTCAGCATCGTCATACGTTATCGGACCCAGGTACTCGAGGTTTTCCTGCAATCGGGCTCCTCCGGTACGATTTACCAAGACCTCATGAATACCGGAAACCAGGGAAATCTTATAATCAACATTGGCCATAAGTGACGCTCCTTCGGCGATTCTTTCTACCTGCCTCCAGACCGCCTCCATGCCATCTCTCTTGGTGTCCCTAACTCTTGTCCAGACTCTTGCGTAGTCAGGAACCACATTCACCACCTTACCGGCATCCTGTATGTGGTAATGTATCCGTACTGTTGGTTTGATATGTTCCCGGTAGAAATTGATACCACTGGTATACAACTCCAATGCGTCGGAGGCACTTCTACCATTCCAGGGATCTCCGGAAGCATGGGCAGCCTGCCCGTAATATTCCACGATAAAATCTACCAAAGCCAGGGTACTCTGAACGTCAGCTTTCGTCTCCGCACTGGGATGCCAATCCATCACGGCATCGACATCGTCAAATAATCCTGCCCGGATCATCCAAAGCTTTCCAAAATATTTCTCCTCGGCCGGTGTTCCGTAAAAACGAATAGTCCCCTGCAGTTTACCCTCCTCAATCAGTTCTTTGATCGCGGTAGCTGCCCCCAGCGAGGCCACTCCAAAGAGATTGTGTCCACAGCCATGACCGGCTCCACCGTCATGAACAGGATCCTTGACGGGTACCGCTTTTTGGGAAAGACCAGGTAAAGCATCAAATTCACCCAATATACCGATCACCGGTTTTCCACTGCCATATTCGGCGGTAAAGGCGGTGGGAATCTCGCCAACTCCGCGGGACACCCTGAAGCCTTGAGACTCAGCATAGGTGGCAAGATCACGGGATGACTGATCTTCCTGAAATGCAATTTCCTCATAAGACCAAATTTTATCACTCAGTGTCCTCAGATCTTTGAATTTCTGGTCGATGATCTCAATGACTTCTTCCTTATTCTCACTGATCTCCGTCTGGCTATGCAGAATAGCGGGAAGCAAGACCGTCAGCAATAAAAAGGCTATAAACTTTTCCATAAGTACCGGATTTTGGCAGAAAAGATAGGAAAAGTTGAATTGTTTCCTGGGGAGCATTGCACGTTGCCTATCTAAATTGTAAAGGTTTCTTCCGAGACCCTTAATGTAGTCCGTCAGTCGTCGATAATGGTGAAAATCACGACAGTTCGGTAAGTCTTTGCCGGCAGTAATAAAGATACTCCCCTGATCTCAAACTGGAAGGGAATATCGTAGCGCCAACCCCGGCATTCGATCAGGTCTTCCGGTCCTTCCTTGATGCGCATATAAGTATTGGCCCCTTCGACAGAATTACCATAAAAGTAACCACTGCCATTTCCTGTTCTCCGGATATACAGGTCCAGGTCATGATGCCATCCGCGATCTTCCCGCTGCACTTTCACTTTCCACTCGGCAAAAAGAATATTGAAAATATTTCTACTTCCTACTTCGCCAGTCAATTTCAGATGATCTGAACGGGTATCATAGGTGCTTTGAATATCATCACCGGCTCGAATGTCTTCTGCTTTGACCTCAACATGCCAATCCGAAAACGGCGACAACGTCAGTCCCTGTGCCGATGTAGCTCTTTCAAAACTTATCAATAATGTAATAACGATTAAAAGTCTCATAATTCAGTTGTCAGTAAGTGTAAAAACGATCACTATCGCTTCCTTTCCAAAGTCAATATCACCGTACTTGGCATAGTCCAAAGAGAAGAATAGTTGATGTCCATTAAACCGTCCTCTCCCGGTTACAGCCGCGCCTATATCCCTGACAAGTATTTGTGGCACATTGGATAAAATAATATCGTTGTTCGATTTACCAGTATGGCCTTTACCATTTCCGGTATAGCCACCCGCTTTTAATTTCAATTGAATCCCGTGTGGTAATTCTCCGGAAATAATTTGAGCAGTAATATTTCGATAGGATTCACCTGACCTCAGTGAAGAGCTGTAATTAATCCATTTTTCATCATTGACTGCATCGGTCATATCGATCGGATCGCCAGCCCGGTCGGGTGCTTCGACTTTCAAATTGATGGTTGATTTATCGGGCGCCAAATCAATAATAGCAATGGATGGTATTGTAAAACTAACATCGACAGAGCGAGCGTCGATCACTTGGGCATTCAGGTAAAACGGCATGAATACTATAAGTACAATAATGCGCATCCCTATATCTATTAATTAACCTTTATTTTTTGTTTTGAAAATCTCAGTCGTCGTGTCTTCGGCTTCACGGTCAGCTTAATATTTTCTTCTCCACCTGCCTCGACCTCAATCTCCTTTTCCTTATAATTGATTTCAAAATCCCCATCCCATCCACTATCCAATACGGAAAGCTTCCAAACTCCGGGTCGAAGGGACAGGAATTGAAATTGTCCGCGGTCATCGACTTTGGTGTAGTAAGTCGTCTTGTCTTTTTCCAATTTTAGAAAAACCGCCGGTCTTTTTTTAACAAATGCTTCCGACTGGGTGGACTCCTCTTCAAGAAAATCGACTGCTCCTTTTATCGCACTACTTTTCACGATTTCAATATTCTGCTCAATCGTTTCCTGCGCTTTGATCTGTACTGATATCGGCAAAAAGTCTTTGGCAATCTCATTCATCGCCAGCGAACCGGCATCAATCTGCAGGTAATGCTCTCCGGGTGGAATATCGATAAACTCGAAGTGACCACTCAGATCTGTTACCACCTGTAGGCCGGCCAGGGAAATAATAATGCCACTCACTTTTTCTCCGTGATTCCCGATAACCTGACCTTTAAGGCTACCCAGATCCAAAATCTTCTTTAATGGGATATTTAAGATATGGTTATACTTCACCGCAGCATAAAGTTGCTTAGCATTTCCATTGGAGGGAAAAACAGAATAACCGATATTTGCGGAAATCAGTTGATCATCTGTCCATTGATAATTCAGTTCCCCATCCAGAAAGCTTCGGGGTTTATACAATTCATCCAATGGATAATTACTCCGGTAATTAAAACTAAAAATAAAGCGTTCACTTTGCTGAAAGGACATTCTCGCTCCGTAAAATAGATACTGTTGATTCGTTCTAAAGGTGGAATATTTATTTGTATTTTGATATTCAACTAATCCCCCCAGACGTAGTCGATCATTGAATTGCCGGGAAAAGAAGATATTAGTCCGCAGGGAATTACCTTTTTGATCTTCCCGGTTACCTGCCTCAATCAGATAATTATAGGTTGAGCCGTAGGAAACCTGGCCGTTAAGTTCCATCACCTCATTTCTGAAGTTGTAGGTGACCTGAGCCAGGCGATCGAGGAAATCATAATCAATGGGTTCGATGCGATCTTTCTTACTGCTGGTCAATAATTGAAAAGTCAAAGATCTCCGTGAATCCATTTTGTACTGTACCCCCCCTGAATAATAAATGGATCGGGGTAAAATCTCTCTCGCAATGGTATCCTGATCCGGTGTCGAATTATTACTGGTTCCAGTTACCGAAACGGACCATTTATCCGTGATATTCAACCGGCCATGCAATGAAAGCAGGTTCGTACTTCGATAATATCCTCTGAAAGAATCTCCCGCATAAAGTAAATTACCACCGATATAAAACAGTTCATTCGAATAATTAAAATTTGCCCTGGATGCATAATCTCGTGTTCCGAGAAAATCACTTTGTGCTCCCTCCAGCTCCAGCGAAAATTGCCTGGCATCATAGGACGCGCCAACGCTTTTAACCGTCGACTCCGGTTCATTTTCGTAAAGCAAAAAGTTCTTTTTTAACCAATTGCCTTCCAAAGCAATGCGTCCGGATACCCGCCATTTACCATTAAATCCATAAATTAAATCAGAGTCCGGGAAAAATCGGGGTTTTATTTTAAATCCGGATACCGACAGGGGACCCAATTCCTGTGTATAACGGAATCCCTTGCCAAAACGGCTGTACTCGGTCAGGGGCGACAAGGATATACCCAGATCACCGACGGATAACGATCCAAAAGATCTGACGGTCAATTGTATATTATGCTCATCATATTGCCCGAATTGCACTTGATCATATTGATTGGGCCCACGGGCATTAAAACCAAATAAAAATTTCTGTTTTCGATCAAGATACCCTAGACCCCGAACATTATATCTTCCGGCATTTATATTGTTTCTTCCGTCACTAAAATGCAATAACGACAAATCGATTGCAACAGGAAAACGATGATATTTATCCAGTTTCAAGGTCCGGGTTGGATAGTACGGTATCGGCACATTCAAGGAGTAAGTCGTATCCAGTTTTACGATAGTCGCCTGTAGGTCCATTATAATGGTACCAGCCTGGGATTGATCTCCGGATATGAATTTCTCAACCGGGATGCTTTGAGATTTACCCGCTGCAATCGATACTTTTCTGTCTGCAAATTCGCCCGCGCGGGAGGATAAAATTATTTCCTCATCAACATTTCCCGAATTTAGGACCAGATACCGGCAAGTCACCGTATCACTTCCATTTATCTGTGCTGGTTTTTCCAACATTTGAATATCGAGTCGATGTAATTCCTCTATTTCGAATTCTAATAGTTCCTCGGCAATAATATTCCCGGAATTTCTCAAAGCAATTCTCATCTCGAACCCGCCGGCTTCTGCATTTTCCTGAACATTGAAACTCATAAAAATTTTACTCCTATCACCTTCACTAATTGAAACCGGGGTCTTTTTAGTGAGGATCGAAATAAATTTTGGAGCGGTAATTTCTACACTATCCAGCGGTATTTCACTACTGCTGTTTTCCAACCTGATCATCAGGGTATAGATCGCACCGGGTCTGAGAACGTCTTTTTTATTCAGGACAATAATTCCCACATTCCCTCTGAGTGGAGTCAGGAATATCAATAGTATTCCCAAAGTAAATATGTGAGGAATGTGTTTCATAAAAAAAACTCCTTTTAACAGGTCATAGCTCAGTTCTGAGTGACGACCGATTAAAAGGAGTATTGATATTGAATTAAATCGATTAGTCTATCAGAGGACTATGTCATTATCAAAATTGGTAAAAAGTGATTATCAGAAATTCTACTGATCTGTCAAAGTATAGGTAATTGCCAAGGTATTTGACTCATCAAAATCAAGTTTTGCATAAGAACCATTCTTCTCATCCAAAGCCAACGTATAGGTAAGTTGATGCCCTTTTGATACACCATTGCCGGTGTAAGAGCTACCTACTCCCCCAATGATCTTCTGAGCATTCTTGTTTAAGGTCACAGGGCCTTCCGGCTTTCCCATTTTACCATCACCCATACCAGCATCATTCCCGGCAACCACTGTAAGAACTAATCCTGCCGGCACTTCTCCGGAAGTGATTTGTACTTCTATGTCCCGTGATGGCTTCTTCTTGTGACCAACAATCGATGAGTAATTGATCCAAATGTCAGAATTACTCTGACCGGAAAAATCAAGGGCCTGTCCTGCCTCATTCGGAGCCTTCGGGCTCAACTTAACGGTCGTACCGGATGATGATTCGAGATCAAGTAAGGCAACTTCAGGCAATGTAATGATTACATTATGCATGTCGTCTTTATCGTCCTGAGCCACCAGGTGTGTTGCCGGAATAAATACAATTAAAAATAGAGCTATTATTAAGTTATAATTTTTCATTATATAAATTTTATGGGTTTAGAATCTGGTGCAGAATTAATCAATAGAAAATTCAAGATTGGTTCCGAAAAGATCTTTACCGTAATCAGCTACCAAAAGGGCATCGTAGTTACCCTTTTCCAAATTCTGGATGGGTAACTCAAATGTCTTACAACTCTTTGGGTACACCTTTTTAAAAGGAACTTCTGTTTTTAGAACGAGTTCTGCATCCTGATTGTAAACTTCGAGTACCATCGTGGGAGTCACCATAAACTCACTGATATTTTCAGCTGTAGCAGATAAAACATACCCACCGTCCTTCTGATTTAGTTCAACTCCTGCAAACTCAATAACACTTGGCTCTTCAGCACCGACGTTGGTGATCAGCTGGACACCGTAGCGAATCTTGGAATCCATGGCTATTCCGTAGTCAAGTTGATCTTCCTTGATTGGATCAACAATTTCGACCATCAGGATCGACCAGTAAGAACCATGCAGGTTTTTCCCTTCCGGAACTTTCACTTTATACTTCAGAGAAAATTCCTCCATTGGTGCAAGTAACCTGTCCGCTGCGTTGAGTTCAATCCAGTTTCCCGAAGATCTTGGATGCGTTCCAACGGGGGCATACGAGGTAGCCGTTTGACAGTCTTGTACCAAATCGTTGAGGTAAATAAGAATTCTTTCTTCCTTATCACCAATATTTTGAAGGAGCACCTCCCCTTCGACAATTTGGCCCGGATTTGCCGATCCGACATTAGTCAGACCACTTAGCACTATTACTTTTGCAAATCCGGTTGTATAAAATAATAGTACGCCAATTAAAACACTTAACTTCTTCATTTGCTTTCGATTATTTTTTCTTAACACTGGACAAACGAAAAACATGCCAACCTGTAATTATCTAGTTAAAAATCTTTTAAGCAATGCCTTTTTTCTTTTTTATTGATCTGTCAGCGTGTACATGATCGATACACTAGCCGACTCATCCAGATCTAACCGGGCATAAGACCCATTTTCTTCGTTCAATGACAGCTGGTATTTGAGTTGATGACCCCGTCCAGCTCCATTTCCTGTGTAGGCACTTCCTACCCCGGTGATCAATGACTGTGCACTGCGATCCAAAGTGATGGTACCTACCGGTGTACCCATGGTTCCGTCGCCGCGTCCTGCGTCTGATCCTGCACTTACCTGCAATATCATTCCCGATGGGATTCTACCGGAAGTGATCTGTACTTTGATATCCCTGGTTGGCTCTGTGCTTCGGTTGGTAATGGAAGAATAGTTGATCCACAGTTCATTATTTGTCTGATTGCTGAAGTCTACGGCCATTCCTGCTTCCGTTGGTCTTTGTGGAGCGAAGTGGATGTCGCTTCCGTGACCACCTTCAAGATCCAGCAATGCTACCTCGGGAATCTCTATCATCACATTCTGAACCGCGGTGTTGTTCTGAGCAGAAACCTCCAGCATCCCCAAGCCAATCAGGAGTGCGATCATTATTATTTGGAAGTTTCTGTTTTTCATTTTTTCGTTTGTCAATCAATTATGATTCAAATTTAGGGTGGAATCAGGGCCTCCCTGGCCAACTTTCGATGTTTGAACCCGCCTGTCATGTTTTTGGTCACAATTGATCTTTTTTTGGTTTTTATGGACTTGGGCTGAAAAAACAATTG
>JAGQWZ010000001.1 GCA_020436835.1 Saprospiraceae bacterium
ATGGGAAATTCCAGAGATAGTCGATTCACCAACGGATTTAAAGCACCACTAAATTGCAGTTTATTCAAATTACCATCGCGTGTACGTATACTTACGATGGATGACAACCGGTCGCCCAGGCTCGCCGGAATATCACTCTTATATATTTTAATCTCCTTGCTAAATTCCGGAATGACCATGGAGTAAAACCCGAATAAGTGGGCCGGGTTAAAAATGGGTGCATCATCTATGATGATTACATTTTGATCTCTCTCCCCACCCCGGGTATAAAAGAATGCCGATCCGTCACTATGGGTCTTTATCCCCGGCAATGTCTGCAGCCCCTTGATTAGTCCACTTTCTCCTCCAAATTCAGGTAAATTTTGAAGCACCTCACCGTTTAGAATCATCTCTCCCGGTTCACGATCTTCGATTGCCTGCAGGGCTGGCAGGGCCACGATGATATCCGGCAGTTCTATAGTTCCCAGGTCAAGTTGAACATCCAGCTTTTGATGACCATTGAGTTCAAATGTATGCATAACTTCTTCGTATCCGATATAGGAAAAGACCAACACGTACTTTCCCGGGGGGAGGTTAAGCGCATAATAACCAAAGCCATTGGTGACTACGCCGTTTGACGTACCTGCGATCGAGACCGTAGCTGCCGGCAGGCTCTCTCCCGTCTGTGCATCCGTAAGGTATCCGCTCAAAGTATAAAGCGGCTCATCTTTTTCTTTGGTAATCCGGCTCAGATCCCGGGTTTTGAAAATGATCTGTCGATCGATAATCGTATAGCTGACATCTAATTTCTGCCCCAGCAGGTCCAGCACCACCCGTAAAGGTCGTTCATCCACACTGAAATCCAATTTTCTCTCTCCATCAAGAAGCCGTGCATTGTAGGAAAAATTGAAACCGCTCTGAAGACTGATCTGCTCCAACAGATCCTGCACCCTTATTTGCTCCGCTTGAATTGAAATCACAGCCTCCCTGACCTGATCCTGTGCTGGCAACAGTGGCCTCAGAAGTAAAATAAAAAGATGGAGTAGGACGATTCTTGGCAAAACTGCAATTAATTTATGCTGCTATTAAGCAAATCCAATTATTGTTCCACATGGTGTGTATTCCATCATACATGGCTTTGATGAGCGATGATTTAGCTCCACATTATTGACTGCAGCCTGTACCTGTCAGTACGAATTGATCATTGTCTTCGGCTACGACCAGGTCAAAGGTTTGCTCAAGGATCCTTACTACTGACTCAAAGGACTGATTTGAATAAGTTGCCGTCAATTCACAATTCTCCAGGTCTTGCGTACCCAATACTAACTTTCTTCCAAACTGACGATTTATGGCAAAAACAACCTGGCTCAACGGTGTTTCATCGAAAATCAGCCGGTTTGATCTCCAGGATAGAAAGTTGGCATCTGTGGTACTTATCTTTGAAATCTCTCCGGAGGATTTATCATAGATCCCGGTCTGCCCTGCTTCCAAAAGGATTTTATTTTGATCCTTTCCAAAGGCCACCTGTCCCGTCTGCACTATCACCTGCACCGCAGATTGCCCTTCCCTGGCATCCACGTAAAATGAGGTTCCCAGCACTTCGATCTGAAGATTTTGAGTGGCAATACGAAAAGGCCGGTCCGGATCACGGGCTACGTCAAAAAAAGCATCCCCGTCAAGCACGACTTTCCGCTCATTTTTGAGATCCGTTAGAAACTGGATGGTCGACCCTTGATTGAGGGAAACCGTTGAGCCGTCATCCAGGATATGATCCATAACTCCACTCAGAGCGGTAACCTCTTCGATTTGGGGAGACGGCCTGAGAAAAATCCACCAGGATGCAAACAGTAAAATCATGAGGGAAGCGACCAGACCCAGCCAACGGGTTGTATTGATTCGTTTTACCCCAATCTGTTTCACCTCAGCCTCAATTGTCAGTTGTTGACGCAAATCTGACCAGTCACGATCGACATTGATCGCTTTATTTTCTTTGTTTAATGCAGAGAAAAACCAGGCCTTCTTAAATGCCTGAAATGCCTTTTTATTTTCAGGAGAAGCATCCACCCACTGCTCCAGTTCGGAAATTTCCGTGGAAGTGGATTCCCCTGCCAGGTACCTCACCATCAGTATTTCAATCCGGTCCGGTATCTTGTCTTCAGTCATTTCTCTATCATCATTCATATTCAATACACCTGATCTGGGTTAAACCCTTACTCAATCCAGCATTTTATCGTCGTTAAACCGATTAACAGAACATACACCAGATATTTACTCAGGCGGGATCTTAATGTTCTGAGGGCTTTACTCATATGTGCTTCCACGGTCTTTTCCGAGATATCCAGCTCCATGGCGATCACTTTGTATTTCTTGTCCTCAAACCGGCTCATTTCGAAGACCACACGACATTTATCCGGTAATGACTTTAACGCATCATCGATCAGGTCCTGCAATTCTTCCAACTGCATAGGGTCTTCTCCCTGGGCGATCTCAATATCTCCACATTCCAAATCAAGGACCCGGCTCCGGTACTTTTTGTGGTCTCGAATGTAGTTCAGGCAACGATTCTTCACCGCAGTAAAAAGATACGATCTGAGCGTCGCAACCTGCACGTTACTTCGCTTTTCCCACAGGGAAATGAAGACCTTTTGAACGATATCCTTACTAATTTCGGAATCAAAGACATATTGATCGGCAAAATTGCATAGATGCCGAAAATGGTCTTTATACAATTTTTCAAATTGTACCAAAGTAAGGTTCGATTCCGGTGCCGAGTCTGACATATAAGCTCTGACTGATACTTATTTATACGCTTGATCTAATCACTGCATTCAGAACCCCAGTGGAAGTTTTGATATTGCCTGCAATCTATAAATAATAAAGCTAATATATATTTACCTCCTGGCTTTTTAGTATCTCCTGTAATCGGGTATTGACATATAATTCCTCATCATTTTACTATTTTTCGGAGAAATATGAAGTGTATGTTAAAGCCGTATAGATCGATAATCTTTGTGCTCATCATTGCTCCTTTTTACCTGGCTGCTCAAAATGGTCTTACTGACGAGAAAAATAAAGTCATTCAATCTCTGGAAAGTGAGCAGGCTCAGTGGTCGGAGACAGCCCAGAAGATCTGGAATTATGCTGAATTAGGCTATCAGGAGACAAAAAGCAGTGCACTACTGATCGAACATCTTGCCGGGGCGGGCTTCAAGGTAGATGAGGCGGTTGCCGGCATGCCTACGGCTTTTGTAGCGAGTTATGGGGAGGGGCATCCGGTCATTGGCATCTTAGCCGAATTTGATGCTTTGCCCGGTGTATCACAGGAAGCCGTACCATATCGAAAAGAAAGAAAGGATTGCGCTTCAGGCCATGCCTGTGGACATCATCTCTTTGGTACCGGTAGTACGGCTGCCGCCATTGCGGTAAAGAAGTGGTTGCAGCAAAACAATATTACCGGGACTATCAGACTCTACGGTACTCCTGCAGAAGAAGGGGGTAGTGGTAAGGTATACATGGTTCGTGAAGGCTTGTTTGATGATGTAGATGCGGTTTTACACTGGCATCCAGGAAGTAGTAACAATGCCAGTGCCGCCTCCTGCCTGGCGATCAAGTCAGCGCTCTTTAAGTTCCACGGGGTCTCGGCCCATGCAGCGGGAGCTCCTTGGCGAGGACGAAGTGCTTTGGATGGGGTGGAAGCAATGAACGACATGATTAATCTGATGCGGGAACACGTGCCGGACATGACTCGAATTCATTATGTCATTACTTCCGGGGGTGAAGCTCCCAATGTAGTACCCGAATATGCGGAAGTAAACTACTACGTAAGACATCCTGAGATGAAGGTGGTACATGAAATATTCGAACGCATGGTGAAGGCTGCTGAAGGTGCAGCTTTGGGAACCGGCACAAGCCTTGATTACGAAGTGACGGGAGGTTCTTATAATTTGCTGCCGAACGAAACACTTGCCCAGGAAATGTATAAAAACCTGGAGCAGATCGGAGGTGTAAAATATGACGATGCAGAGCTTGCTTTCGCCAGAGAATTGATTAAAAGTTATCCGGAAACTGATGTTGACCTGGGAGCGGCAGCAAATGTAGGCCCCTTTATCGTAACCGATCAGGCTTACCCCTATTCTACCGACGTCGGCGACGTAAGCTGGATCGTTCCCACCACGGGGCTGGGGGCCGCTACCTGGGTGCCAGGTACCGGGGCGCATAGTTGGCAGGCGGTTGCAGCAGGAGGTACTACGATTGGAAAAAAAGGGATGATGGTGGCAGCTAAAACGATAGCCTGTACGGCCATTGATCTTTTCAGGAATCCATCCATAGTGGAGAAAGCCAAAATAGAACTCGCTGAAAGGCAAGGCAAGAGTTTCAAATATGAGGCACTGATCGGCGATGGGCCTCCCAATTTGAATTACCGCGATAAATGATCGTCATTCGATTCAATTAAAAATTATTTCAAATTCCAAGTATCAACGATAGTAATATGGCCTTACCAAACATCTTTAAAAAACAAGTGACCGACCAATTAATTACTAGAATTAATAATCTTACACCCGACTCCAAACCACTTTGGGGAAAAATGGCAGTGGGCCAAATGCTGGCTCATTGCAATGTTGCCTATGAATTGAATTTCGAAAATATTCATCCAAAGCCAAATCCGGTAAAAAAATTCTTTATAAAACTTTTTGCAAAGAATATCGTGGTAAGTGAAAAACCTTACAAAAAAAATTCACCGACAGCTTCGGAATTTTTAGTTAAAGACGATAAAGACTTTGAGCAGGAAAAGGAAAGGCTGGTCAACTATTTAAATAAATGCCTGGAACTTGGAGAAGAGCATTTCGACAATCTCGACTCACACGCTTTCGGCAAACTGACAAAAACCGAATGGAATAACCTTTACTACAAACACCTGGATCACCATCTGCAACAATTTGGCGTTTAGGTATCGCAGAAATCCAGCGTCGTTACCGGCCTTAGAGACCCAGATTCTGTAAATATTGATAACTGGTTTTGATATTGTCAAAAGGGTCTCCGGACGCATGCTGGTCCTGTTCCACAAATCCGTACTTCACACCTACCTCGTGTGCGACATTGAGCACTCCTTTTATATCGATATTCCCCTGTCCTACCGGCATGAAAGCCTCGGGAGCCACTTGCATTTTCAGATCCTGAGGAGTACCCGGTTTTAAATCTTTGATATGCAGGGCCAATACCTGATCCCCCAATTTACCGACCAACTCAATCGGTGAATGTCCACTGACCTGCACCCAAAAAATATCCACTTCCAATTTAACCAATTCCGGATCAAAAGCACCGGTCAATACATCATAGGGGGTGGTGCCTTCCATGGGCTCAAATTCAAAACTATGATTATGGTAATAGAACTGGATTCCCATTGACCTGGCCTTTTCCCCGGCATTATTGGCTAATTCGGCAAACTTATGATAATCACCGAGCGTTGGCCGGTCTTCCGGGAAGAGTACCGCCACGCCAACATTCGAAATTTCATTGGCAGCACATATCTCCAGTATTTTCTCATAATTGAAATTTGCATCAGCGGGCTTGGGAACGGTCTGCCAATTGTTGGTGATAAATCCGGGCAGTATATGGGTCGCTACTGCCTTCATGCCCACATCATTGATCATCGAGACGGTTTCCGGTATAGTGCTGGGATCATACAATTCAATCTGTTTATAGCCAATAGAAGCTACTTTTTCCAACGTCCCCTTTTTATCCCTGGCAACCTGGTCTCTCAATGTGTAAAGTTGTAATCCCAGGTTTTGAGCATAAGGCGGAGATGATATGGTTCTGTCTGACATTTCATCGATTTTCTTGTCTTCCGGCATCTCCTTTTTGGGTTGGCATGATGTCAATCCCAGTAAGGTCAGGCCAGCTGTGTACCTTCCGGTCTCCTTAATAAATTGTGATCTGGTCAGTTTTTTCATTTTCATTTTGAAATAATTAGAAAAAAACTCAGGTACTTAAAATTTTATAAATTAATTCCTGCATCATAGCTTCTTCCGAAAAACCGTCACGTCCCACTCCTTTGGACTTCATATCATAAACCCGCAACAGGTGAATTATCTTCTCAGTTTGCATCCGGTTAAAGGACCGGGCAGCAGATCGATAATTTTTCACAAAATAGGTATTTGAAAGACCCAGGCTTTTCTGCACTTCCCGGTCGGGGGCATTTCTTAAAAAATGCATCAAATAAATCTTTGAGAAGTAACTGAATAGTGTTGCTACCACCACAATAAGTGGGTTATTTTTGGGATTGGAAATGAAATATTGAATAATCCGGTAAGCCTTTTCTTTGTTGCGGCTACTCAACGCATCCTGCAATTCAAATACATTGAAATCCTTGCTGATTCCAATATATTTTTCAATGTCCTCTTTGTTAATTTTATGCCCCTGGGGCAGGTTCAATGCCAGCTTCTCCATTTCATTTGCCACTTTCGATAGATCGGCTCCGAGGTAATCTGCGATTAAAGCGGCCTCTGTTGGCCCTATTTTAAAGCCTCTGCCAGCAAGGTGATCAGATATCCAGGCAGGCATCTGGTTATCATATATTCGCTTCGATTCAAATACAACCGCGGTCTTTTTTAAGACCTTTGCGAAAGTGGTTCGGCCATCGATCGTATTATGCTTATAACAAATCACTAAAATGGTCGTTGGTGCGGGATTCTTTACATAAGTCTCCAATTCCACGAGATCCTTCATGGACTGGGCTTCTTTCAGGATCACTACCTGATATTCCGACATCATCGGAAATCTCCGTGCATTGTCAACTACCGTCTTGAAATCGATTTCCTTACCATACAGAATCGTCAGATTGAAGGAACGCTCTGCCTCATCCAGCACATGTCGCTCAAAAAACTGCGTGATCACATCAATATAGTAAGGCTCGGGTCCGTGCAAAAGATAAACAGGTTGAAATTTCCTGCTTTCCAAATCCTTGATGAGAATATCAGCTGTCAATGCTAATTCAGTTTTACCCGTTCATTGATGATTTCCCAAATCGCTTTCACCCACTTAGGATCATCGTTCAGACTGGGCACAAGATCGATTTTTTCTCCCCCCATAGCAAGAAATTCCTCCTTATATTCAAAGCCAACTTCGATTATTGTTTCCAGACAATCTGCTACAAAAGCGGGACTAAACACCAGCAGTCGCCGGTCTCCTTTTGCTGCCCTTTCTTCCAGTATTTGCGAGGTATACGGCTGTATCCATGGGTCTTTGCCAAGCCGAGATTGGAAACAAGTGGTGTAAGTTCCACTTTTCAATCCGAGTTTTTGCACTAACGCACGGGTCGTCGCATAACACTGTGCACTGTAGCAGTGACGATTGCAGTCGTTCATTACCTCACAGCAACGATCAGACTGAAGACAATGATTGCAGGGGTCCGCTTTGATCAGTTGACGCTGAGGCAATCCATGGTAGCTGAATAGTACATGATCATAGGCAGAAATATCAAATGCTTCGGCATGCCCGGCAAAAACCTCAATCATCCGGGGATGATCATAGTAGTCTTCGATAAAAAAAAGTGAAGGGATTACCTGTCTTTTAACCATGATCTGCATCACTTCTTCAAATGCCGAACCGGTGGTTGCGGATGCATATTGGGGAAACATCGGAAAGACGATGATCTCATCAACGCCCTTTTTCAGTAATTCATCAATCGCCTGTTCTATGGAAGGATTTTGATACCTCATTCCCAATGCCACGGGAAACCGGTGATCACAAAACTCACTTAGTAAAGAGCAAACACGCTCACCATAATATTTTAGTGGTGAACCATCCTTTGTCCAGAGTTGTTGGTAGAGCCTGGTTGAATTTTTTGCCCGAAGCGGTACAATGATACCTCGCACCAGCAACTGCCGGGGCAGCCATGGGTAATCGATCACCCTGGCATCGGTCAGAAACTGTTTTAAATACCGGTTGACATCTCTTTGTTGTGGTTTATCGGGTGTGCCAAGGTTAATAAGAAGTATGCCTGGACGTCGCTCCCTCATAACATGATCCGAATGGTGAGCTGCAATGATAAGGTATTCAGAGCCAAATTGTACCAATGCTCCCAAATTTGACTCAAAAATGAGTAATACTACCTGGGGCTGGTAGATCTGAATGATCATTTGTATTTTAGGTGCTATATATGACTTCAGAAAAGATATCCGGACAGGCGATCATTGCCGATGGTTCAGGGGGGCATACATTAGAAACTATCATCATTAATCCTCCCCGGAAAGATGAAGTACTGGTGCAAATCAAAGCTTCGGGGATCTGCCACACAGACTATGATTCGATCAATCACTGGCCCGGACCGTTTGTGGCCGGACATGAAGGTGCCGGAATCGTACTAGACCATGGTCCGGAAGTGAAAAACCTTAAAATCGGAGACCATGTAATCTTGAATTGGGCCATTCCTTGCGGAAAATGCTTTCAATGCCAGATTGGTCAAACCAATATTTGTGAGATAAACTCTCCGGTGATTCATCATGCCAAATTCAATCCCGGTCATGTGCCCCTGGAAAGGACTCAGTATGCAGGTAAAGGAATCCTGCGCTCTTTTAATTTAGGGACGATGTCGACACATACCGTGGTTCGGGAAGCAGCTGCCATTCGCATCGATCCGGATGTGCCTTTTGATTCGGCATGTATTATCGGATGTGGTGTGATGACGGGAGTGGGCTCGGTTTGGAATAGTGCCAAAGTTACTGCAGATAGCAGTGTGGTAGTGATTGGTGCCGGAGGGGTGGGCTTAAATATCATTCAGGGAGCCAAAATAGCCGGAGCCAAAGAAATCATCGTTCTTGAGATCAGCCGGCATCGCCTGCAATTGGCCCAATCGTTTGGTGCAACCCATCTTATCGAGGTAGAAAAAGAGGACAAAAAACTCACCAGGGCAAAATCTGAAGTCTGGAAAATCACCAGCCGGGGGGCTGATTTTGCTTTCGAATGCACCGGAATTCCGGAATTGGGTGATGCTCCATTGCGAATGGTCCGAAATGCGGGGGTAGCCATCCAGGTGAGCGGGATTGAACAGGAGATAAATATCGATATGAATCTATTTGAATGGGATAAGACCTATCTCAACCCTCTTTATGGGAAATGTAATCCTTCGGTAGATTTTCCTAAAATCATAAAATACTATAAGTCAGGATCATTGAAACTTGATGAATTAATCAGTAAAAAATATCATCCGCATCAATTATCCGAAGCCTTCGAAGATATGTTACAAGGCAGGATTGCCAAAGGTGTGATCATCTTTGATTAACGGCGCGCAGTCGCAATTCTTATTCCTGCCTAAACTTTCCTGTTTTTGACTCATATGGAAAAATCCTGATTAATACCTCTTAAGGGAAAGTCCGCCATCCTAGGGAGAATTTATTTATCTTGATAAGAACCTTCGAAAAAAGATGAAATCCGTAATCGCATTTCTATTATGCATTCTGTGCCTTCCAGCCAGGTCGCAAACGGATTCAATATCTTTTAATGGGCTCCTTGATAGTATCGAAGCCTTCATCGAGGCGCTTGATTTTGGAAAAGCGGAAAACCTGGTGAATAACACCCTGCGCAAATACGAAAATCCGGGCCAATCAAAAGATGATAATTACTTTAAAATTGCCGCCTATACCTCCGCGATTTTATTTGAAAAAGGGCTTTTCCAACAGGCGAAAGTCTCTCTAGATCAGGTAATACTTGACTACAACAAGACCGGAAAAACAGTTTTAAATACAGAAATTGACCTAAGACTTCAGGGCTGTAATATCTTAGTGAGGTTGGGAAAATATGAGGAGGCCCTCCACGAGTCCGAAGAGATTATTAAACTGGAAAAAGCTCGTGACCAACATGATGATAAAAGGAGAATAAGATGCCTGATCAGTAATGCAATACCAAATTTCTACCTTTATAACACAGAAAAGTCCATAAGTCTTTATGAAGAAGCATTGGAAACCGCTCAGTGCATTACTCCGGATGACAATGTTCTCATTGAAAGCCTATACAGTAATCTCGCTATTGCCTATTCAAATTTAAGTCAAAATGAAAAGGCATTAAATTATCTGGAAAATTGTTTAAGTCTCCGGATCAGAAAATATGGCCCGGACTTTCACCGGCTGGAAAATACCTACTACAATATCGGGCATGTTCTGGAAGAACAACAAAAGTATAAAGAGGCCATAGCCAATTATAATGAGAACCTTCGTATCCTGGCGCTATACTATCCGGGACACGAATTCGCTGCGGAAACCCACCGCAGAATTGCGCAATGCACTCAGGCACTCGGTGATTTTTCCCTGCCCTTTGAACATTTGAAAAAAGCGGAAAAAATCTACCTTGCTCTTGATCGTAAGAATCCAAATCTTGCCCATGTCTACAAGGCCTTTGCCGAGCTCTGTGAACAAAAAGAGGACTATCCTCAAGCCATTTTATATGCGGACTCAGCGATTATTCTGACCAAAGAGATCGCACGCCAACATCCATGGCTGGCAGTTCATCTCGGTAAAAAAGCCAGATACTATCTGAAGATGGGGCAGGTGGAAGAAGCACTCAAGAATTCCCAAAAATCACTTGAAGTCCTGAATTACGATGGCACTGTATTTCAGGATCCTCAGAAATTAAATGATTTGCCTGACAAGGGACATTTTATGAGCACGCTCTATGAATGCGGTACTGTCTACTTAGATGCTTTTAGGCTCAGTCACAATGCCCAATATCTACATGAGGCAAAAAACTATCTGGAACATTCAATTAAGGTCATTGAGGCTATTCGATTGGATCTGGCTGAAGAAAGTTCGAAACTGGAATTAAATCAGCCTGCCAGTGAAATCTATGCAAAGTGTCTTGAAGCCTGTTATTATCTCTGGAAAATTGAAGGACGTACCGATTTTAAGGAAAGAGCATTTCAACTTAGTGAACTACGAAGGCATTCAACCGTTCTTGAGGCAATCAGAAGTCGGCAAAAAAACATTTTTCCCGAGATACCGGAAGAACATTTATTAAGGGAAAGAAATCTGCAGGATCAAATTACGGTGCTTGAACAAAAACTTGCCGGTCTAAAAGATACCTCGCGAATTAATAGTCTATCTTCAGATGATAAACCACTCCGGGATGAATTATTTCAAGTTAAACTTCGCTGGTATCGGTACCTTGACACGCTGGCGGAAAAGTACCCTGAGTACTATGAATTCCGGTACCGGAAACGACCTATTAATCTTGATCTTCTTCAGAAATCTCTGGCCCCTGATGAAATTTTAATTGAATTTTTTGATACGGATAGCTTTATCTACATTTTTGCCCTGTCCAGGGATTCACTTTTATTAAATAGAATTACATCTGATCGAAACTTGCTGGCTGCGATCGACCGGCACCATCTGCACCTAACCAATCCGGATACCATTTTAGCTGATTTTCAAAGTTCCCTGAAGCAGCTTCATGCCGCTTCTGCTTCTATTTATACCTTATTACTGGAGCCGGTATTTAAATTGAATCAAAATATCAGAGACATCACGATCATTCCCGATGCGAGAGAAATGAGAATTCTCTTCGATATTCTTCCGGATGCCGGAGAAAAAATGGGCGACTACAATTATCTGTTTAATAAATATGATATTCATTATGCTCAGAACCTGAAGGTCCTTGATGCCCAAAAGTCATTGAGACCGGAAGCAAATAACTACTTTGTGGGATTTGCCCCGGATTATCAGGAAACAGATCCTTTCTCCATCGACACTTTCGATCAACAAGTTCTCGCCACATTGGTGAGAAGTGGTTTATTCAGATTACCCGGAGCAAGAAAAGAAATGCTGGATATCCGAAGTATAACCCGGGGGCAAGCCTATTTAGATAGGGATGCTACAGAACGGAATTTTGTCACCAATGCCACGTCCTCAAAAATCATCCATATCAGTGCACATGCTATCCTGGACCATGACTTCCCTGCCATGAGTAAATTTATATTCAGCAGGAGCACAGACTCCCTTTACGATGGCGATCTTACCGCGGCTGAAATATGCAACCTTGACCTCTCCGCCGATTTGGCGGTATTAAGTGCCTGTCATACCGGTTCAGGTAAGATCAACCGGGGTGAAGGTGTTTTAAGCCTTGGCCGTGCATTTGCCTTTGCCGGGGTCCCTTCTACGCTAATCAGTCTCTGGAAAGTACCAGACGAAACGACGGCCCGGCTGATGCCCGAATTCTATGAAGCACTCAGCAAGGGAATCACTAAGCAAGCAGCTTTGGATAGGGCCAGGAATCAGTATTTGGCCAAGACGAAAATTCAGGAGCAAAAACATCCCTACTTCTGGGCAGGATTTGTCCTGTATGGTGATAATAAGCCCGTACACCCTATTCGCATCGAGAGGGAAATGTGGCTCTTTGTCTTAATTCCCGGCGTCTTCATGCTGATCTTTTTGGCTTACCTAAGCAAAGTGAGAAATCCAGGCTAAACTCACCGTATCCCATTCTTGATTGTCTGATTCACCTACGGTAATCCAACGACGTAATATCTGAAATCAAGACTTCGTCCTCTACTCATTTTCGATAACCGAATGCAGGTGGCATCGAAAAATTTGTGAAAAAAACCGTGACGAATGTTAATATCTGTCCACCTGGATTGAATACAGTAAAAGCAGCCGCAGAAAATTCACCGCGAGTTGCAGTAAATCATTCTAAACCATTTAATTGAATAACTGATGAAAACCTTATCAATTTATCTAGTCATCATTTTTCTATTTGCCCTGAATAAGATTTCCGGGCAGGTAATAATCCAGGATCCGAAACTGCTGTCCGAAACATCCTCCAATGGGCAGATCGCTATCCAGGGATATAGTGGTCCACTGGGAATCGTCGTACCACCACCGACAGATCCAGGCAGCATTGGAGTGGTCGGTATCGGATTTTCCGGAGTGAAGGGTGAAGCACGGGCAGAACAGGGTTATGGCGTATGGGGCAGGACAGTCAAAGATCATGGAAAGGGGGTGTATGGCTTTGCGTCCGGATCTAATGCCGAGGGGGTCTATGGTGAAGCTACCGGATCGCTCGGAACCGGAGTATATGGCTGGTATCACGGCACCACTGGTAATGCCATGCACGGTGCAGCGACCGGTACCAATGTCAAAGGGGTTTTTGGTGTATGCACCAATGGTTCGACCGGCCATGGAGGTTATTTCATTGGAGGATATGGCACTTATGTCTCACCCAGACTCGGCATTCAACAGCTACAACCTCAATATCCTATTCATGTCGGCACCCAGGGTGGGACCGGAAATGGAGCACATGTGACCGGAGGTGGAACCTGGACTAATGGATCAAGTCGTAGTTTCAAAGAGCACTTCCGAACCATCGACTCCCGGGAGATCCTGGCAAAGCTGGCTTCAATCGAAATCCTGGGATGGGATTACAAAAAAAGTAACGAGGGATCACATATCGGTCCGACGGCTGAGGATTTTTATTCCGCCTTCGGATTGGGAGTCAGCGATAAATACATTAGCACGGTGGACGCTGATGGGGTGGCCCTGGCTTCCATTCAGGCTCTCTACCAAATGATCCAGGAGCTGCAAATGGAAATCAGTCAGCTTAAAACCAATGATAAATAACGAACATGAG
>JAGQWZ010000101.1 GCA_020436835.1 Saprospiraceae bacterium
AATATCAGACTACACAACCAGGAAAAAAATGGGCTGGAGCATACCGACCCACATTTTTCAGATCCGGCTGAGGGCCAATTTCCGCTAGCCGGTGGCAGTCCCTGTATGGATGCAGGCAAGGTCATGCATTTGCCGGAATTCGGATGGAATCAACCGTTCTCCGGCAGTGCTCCTGACATAGGAGCCTATGAAGGCGCAGAAAGAGTTGAGGGCCCTCCGTTTCGCTTTATTCCATCACCGGAAGGTGCCTACTACAGAGAATACCCACGTATCAGCCGGCACTACCTCAGGGAACAATTTTTATTATTGCATTTTTCCGCACCGCTCACTGGTGATGATTTTGTACAAAAGATTAAAGTCTTTGAGAATAATGACAAAGAGCTAAAACTTAAGTCTGCCCTTTTAATGGATGAAGGGTATGCGCTGCTCCTGGAAGCCACTTCTCCCCTTTCGGAGACTGGAATTTCACTGGAACTGGACAGCACTATTCATGGATTAAACCACCTGCCTTTAGTGACCTGGGGATCTACCATAAAGATTGGCCGGAATTCCGGTCTAGAGGCAAACCTTGATTTTCCCGTCTCCTGGTCTGATGATTTGCCGGAAATTAATTCCATAGAAATAGAACCAACCATTGATCGCTCAGCCGGAAAACTGATCGTAAAAATGACGATGGATCCGGTACTGCCGGTTATTTATCGTGGAATTTTAGGATTTTCGACCGAAGACGATGTATACCTGGATGGTGCCTATCCGGAGTACACCGAAGATGGTGGAATTTATACGGTAGATATCAGCAATCTTAAAAAAGGAAATTACGAACTCACTTTACTTATAGCCGGACAATTATTTAAAAAGAATATTATCCTTGATTGATAAGTAAAAATCACTAATGCCATGCATACAAAATGGTTAATTCTTATCGGCATCGCGCTGATCGGAAAGAATGTTTTTGGAAATCAGATCATTCCTGCGCCAAAGGTCGTAATTACTCAGAGGTATATCACTGATTGGCAATCTGCGCTGACTATCTTTTCAATCGACTACAGTCCGATTCTGGAGCGCTATCCCATCGGTGCCAGGGCTACTTCATTGGCCAAAGGATTGCCAGTCAATATAAATTCCGAAGATACTTCGGTTCCGATACAGCTTAGACTGCTGGGACAAAACATCAATTTCGATAAAGAAATGCAGGAGATCGTTCCGGATTCGCTGTGGAATAAAAAAGAAGGTTACGTATTGTCAATAATGAAGAACCGGATTTTCGTGTATGGTTTTGATCTGGCGGGCTTGCTATACGGAGTGCAAAGTCTTCGACAAATAATGTCTTCATTCGCATCCGGCGAGGCGCTGCGGATCCAGACTATTATTGACTACCCCACCTTTGAATTCCGGGGCGTGATGGATGACATCAGCCGGGGTCCACTTTCTAACCTGGATTTCATGAAGAGTCAGATCGAAAGATTCTCGTTGCTAAAAATCAATGTCGTTTCATATTACATTGAACATATCTTACGAACCAAAAATCATTTCGCTTATGCTCCCCTCGACGGACTAACGATCCAGGAGCTGTATGATCTGTCGGAGTTTGCAGATAGTTTCAATATTAAAGTGATGGGTGGCTTTCAGTCACTGGGTCATTTTAAAAATATTCTTAATCATCCGAATTATACAGAACTGGGCGCCAGTGAGCGTATGCTGCAACCGGCAGATTCCAAGTCATTGCAATTTCTCTTCGACAACTACAATGAAATCATACCTGCCAGCTCACATCCCTATTTTAACATAAACTGCGACGAAGCTTATGATCTCGACCGGGGTCCGGCATTGAATGATCTTGCGAATGAAATTGGCAAAAGAGGGGTTTATTTTAATCACATTTTTCCCCTACTGCAGCATGTCCAGAAAGAAGGTAAAATTCCGGCACTCTGGGGCGATGTACTTTTACAGCACCCTTCGATCATTGACAAATTACCGGATAGCACGGTAGTATTCACCTGGAATTATGCTGCCCGCGAAAATTTTGATGAATTTATTACTCCATTTTCCAGCCGCAACATTTCCTTTGTCGTCACCCCAGGGATTGTTAATTCCTACAAATTGTGGCCAGATCTGCATGAAGCAGAAATAAATATTTCTAATTTTTCTTTTGAGGGATGGAAAAATGGATCGGAAGGAGTTCTCACCACCGTGTGGGATGATGGTGGCCGACACTTTTTTGCCTGCGATTGGTATGGTGTAGTGAATGGGGCGGAACACAGCTGGAACCCCAGGACCAAACAAGTTGATGATCTGGCTGACAAATTCTATAAAATATTTTACGGCGGAAAATCCACTTTATTTAGCCGTTTATTGAATAATTTACTTTCATTTCAACAGACTTCACGCCTGCGGGACCTTGATAACAGCATTATCGAAATGAAGCTGGATATTGAAGAATCAAAGGGTTTTATCGATACCTCCGAATTTAAAACCATTCTACAGCTATGTGAAAATACGCAGGAAATAATCTATAATATAGCTCGTGAGATCTCGCCTGAAGCCTTATTTCTTCCCACTGATTTCAACTTCTGGTTATTTAAAATTCAGGAGCTAAAAGAAGCCATCCGGTCGGCACAGGATATCTGTAAAATCAACCGGTTGAGAACTGACATAGAATTGTCGGATTCGAAGATCGGCGAAGAAATAAAAAAGATTGCCGATGAAAGACTTAAAATGAGTACAGCGCTGGCAGATCTATTTCAAATACTTTGGTACAGAGAAAACCGCGATTATTCTTTTAGAGAACTAAATCAGACCTACACCCATAAAGTTGATTTCTGGAAAGATATCGGCAATCTGGCCCAGTCCGGTAATATCCGGTCCATCCCGATCTATCAGGGTACGAGCGACAAATATTTTACTTATTGGTTGGGCGCCGGGCCTTTTTCCGTCCGGGCTAAGCAGAACATCAATACGGATTATTTTAATGCTTTGGGAGGAGAGACCAACTTACGGCCAGCCGCGGTTGATTATTATCCCGATCAATCCGGCACCTATCATAGCTGGCAGAAGCTTATCAGTCATCAGCCCGACTATCTGGATCTCGATGCCTTTTTCCCGGATCCTGCTTTGAAAATCCTGTATTTAAATGTCCAATTATATTCAGAAAATGAATTGACCACATCCTATGAATCCCGTTTCAACGGTACTTATCGGGTGATTTTAAATGAAGAGAAATTAAACAATCAAATGTCCGAGGAACCAGGTATCTCGGATGGAGAACTATATTTAAAAAAGGGCAGGAATGACCTGATTATTAAATTACAAACCACACCGGGTGGTGACAATAGATTCCTTTTTTTCATACCTGGATATGAGGTAACTTCCTCGAAGTATCGATATTATATCAAAGAACCGGAGCAATAAAGCAAAACACACTGAGTATGAAGAAATTCTTAGCCTTTATTGCAGCGATCAGCCCGGGCATTTTTCTAATTGGCTACAATATCGGTACCGGTAGTATTACTACAATGGCTAGTGCTGGGGCGGAATATGGCATGGGTTTAATGCTTCCGGTCCTGCTGTCCTGTGTATTTACTTACTTTCTTATTCTTGTTTTCGGGAGATATACCATCGTGACGGGAAAAACAGTCCTGCAAAGTTTCCGCACCTATTTTGGAACCCCGGTCACTTTGATTGTACTGATTACCTTATTGGGTAGTGAATGGGTTTCCTGTATGGGAGTTATGTCCGTGATCGTACAGGTGGTGCAGGAATGGTCCCGACCCCTGACTGCCAGTGGCGCAGGATTTAGTCCCATCCTGGTCACCGCGGCCTTTGCCGTAATTATCTATTTATTCTTTTTACAGGGCAGCCACCGGTTTTTTGAAAGAATTTTAACTCTGTTTGTAGCCCTGATGGGTTTATGTTTTTTACTGACCATGTTTATGGTAGTTCCTTCTATTGGAGAAATCGCCAAAGGACTCACTCCCTATATCCCCGAAAAGGGTTCCGGTATGATTTTACTAGCCGGTATGGTCGGGACGACGATGGGAGGGATTTTGTATGTCGTGCGATCGATTCTGGTGCAGGAAAAAAAATGGTCACTGGCAGATATAAAGTTAGAAAAAAGGGATGCGGCTATTTCCGCCACGCTGATGTTTGTGCTCAGTGTCTCGGTCATGGCTTGTGCAGCAGGGACCCTCTACCCTGCCGGACTCAAAGTACATAATGCCATTGATATGGTGGAACTGTTGCAACCGCTTGCCGGCCGGTTTGCGGTTTCCATCTTTGTAGCCGGAATTGTCTGTGCCGGTATTTCCTCACTATTTCCGATCGTCCTGCTTGCTCCCTGGCTGCTAGCTGACTACCGGAGTAAGCCCCGGAACCTGAGGAGTACCGAATCTAAATTACTGGTCTTATTCGGTGTACTTCTGGGCTTTGTTGTGCCGGTTTTTGGTGGGAGGCCGGTACTGGTTCTCATATTTTCCCAGGCAGCGACGTTGATCGCTACGCCCCTTGTCTTATTTCTGATGTGGATACTTTGTAACCGTGATTCCCTGATGGGTCAGTATAAATTTTCCTGGCGCCAGAACCTTATCATGGGACTGATTTTTATTTTCACCCTATCGATTACTGTAATCGGTGGTATCGAGATGTTCAACTTTACATAAGTATTTGTCAAGTCCGGGCGGAGATAATTTTACCTGAAAATTTACATATCCTAATCAAGGACTAGAACTCGTTAAATCCTTTCACTCCTATCTTAACTGAAGAAATTTCACCAGTTAAAATAGGCCAATCCTCCGTTCTGGCAATCCTCTTAATTCTGATACTCGAATCCGTATTTCGATCTTTTAAGCCGAAGACAGAAAATTTTTTTATGTAATTTTAGATAAATACACTCTTTACTAATAAACATGATAATTAGCGAACAAATTGGATTTAATCCAAATTGAAATTATTCATGTGCATCTGTACCAAAACTAAAACTGGATATATGAAAACTATCCTGCTACTCCTTTACCTAATAGGCTATTCTTTCACGTACTCTCAACAAATTTCCAAATTCGTCATCAGTCCATCCGGTGATCATATACAATCATCCCAAGTTGATCTAGACCTGCACTGGACGCTCGGTGAGCTGACTTCCACGCTCATCACGAATAGTCAAATACAACTGCAACAGGGGTTTCACCAGATCGAGATCATGTCGGTTCCGGTCTATGAGTGGAACGACGTGGGGCCCTCTGTCTCTGTTTATCCCAATCCCACATCAGGCCGTTTGGTTTTATCTCAGGATGAAACTAAAAACTATAAAATCACCATCAGAGACCTGTATGGCCGGATCTTGAAGACAGATGTGTTTGAGACATTAAACAAGGAAATCGATCTGAGTACTTTTCCCGATCAGACACTGCTGCTTACCATCGACTCCGAACAGTTGCATAAAGGATTAAAAATCGTCAAGCTATCCAATTAATCTCATTCTATTTAATTCTCCTTTTTCAGGAATAAATCGCGATAAAATGAAAAAAGCGCTCTTAATTACAATCACTTTATCTATTCTTTTCGCCACATGGTCAACCGCACAGGATTCGCCCATGGCCTTCCAGTATCAGGGAACGGCAAGGACTGCCGGAGGCGAAATTTTAGCTCAGGAAAACCTGGGAGTAAGATTTAATATAAAAGAGGGATCTGCCACCGGCACCACGATTTATTCAGAGAGCCATGCGGTGACTACGTCCGATCTGGGTCACTTTTCTGTCAGTGTCGGCGAGGGGAGCGTATTATCCGGTGCTTTTGCAGACATCGACTGGAGCAGTGGTGAATTCTTTCTGGAAGTGTCTATAGATCCAACGGGAGGAACTGACTATGCAGTAGTTGGAAGCAATCGTCTGTTATCCGTGCCGTTTGCCATGTATGCTGCTAAATCCGGCTCAGGAGCCGTTCCCAGTCATGAGTGGGATGGTACCATGCTTCGATTTCAGAATAGTGACGGGACCTGGGGAGCATTTGTAGACCTGGCCGGACCGGCGGGTGACCCAGGACGAAAAGGAGATTCCGGGGATCAGGGGCCAAAAGGAGATCCGGGTGATCAGGGCCCAAAAGGAGATCAGGGTGATCAGGGTCCGGCCGGACCAACCGGACCGGCAGGTAGCTATACGGCAGGAGATGGCATCGATATTTCCGGTGATGTAATTTCCAATACCGGCGATCAGGACAACGATCCCACCAACGAACTGCAGAATCTTAGTTACAACTATCAGACAAATTATTTGACATTGAGTGATGGAGATTCTGTCATGATGCCTTTCGACACCCTATTCTCACAGGTTGTTTTTCTAACCTTCCCGCCCACCCTGGCGCAGATCGTTGCCAATGCCCCATTTAAAGCCGATGAACTGACTTCTGAAAATATAACTACCAATACCATCTCTGCAGATCAGGAAATGTATGTCGGAACTGAAACGGATATTGGAGGCACCCCGCTCATCCGACTACATCTGCAGCCGCAAAGTGTGCATTTTGACGGCCCCAACGTAGACGATTACCTTTTGATTTCACCGGACGAGGTACAATGGCTGGACGGGATGAAGTTAGAAAAGGACAAACTCTCACTTTCAGCTCCCGTGCCTCCGGGATCATCCACTAACCTGATCGAAATCAATCAATCGGGAATGCAGGTTTCCAGTTCAATCAGCGGATTGCCGACCGTCGAACTTCAAGGTTCCGGAGATGCTTACTTTAAGCTATCCTCGGGAAGCGGACTTAAAATGGTGGAGTCTCAACTAAATGTTCAGTCCGCTCCGATATTTCAGACCTTCGGACCGGCAGGAAGTCTTAATATCAATCTTAATTCGGTCAATGGAAGTCCGGATCATGGATGGATCTCGGTCGACGATGGCGGTAGTAACTCCAAGGCCGGAATGTATGTCAACGCTGCCGGCAATGGAGTGGTATTTGGAGACGTTATGCAATTTGCTGCGGCTCCCAATGCCAATGCGGCCAGGGAGGTTCGCTATTCTACGGTTCAGGGACCGGAGGTGGCCGTTTATTTTCGGGGAACAGAAACCCTGAATTCGGGAAATGGACTGGTGACGTTGCCGGATTATTTTTGTGAATCAGCAGACATGTCCTCCATGACCATCCAAATTACGCCGCTTTCTGCCGATACCTATGGGATCGCGGTGATCGAAAAAACCGGAAAGGGCTTTAAAGTGAAGGAATTAAAGGATGGTCAGGGTAATTTTTCTTTCGACTATGAAGTAAAATGCACCAAGCAAGGCTATCAAAACTGGGAAAAAATACCGGCAAGTAAAATAGAAACGAGTGCAATTCTAAAAAAATAAGCCACGGACATCGACCTTATTATAAGTGGGCCAGGTGTGCCATAGACAGGGAAGCAAACGTTAGGGCAAGGAAGAAGCCGGCCATATCGGTAATCGTGGTGAGTATTGGTCCTGATGCCAGTGCCGGATCTACTCCACGGTGTTTTAATAGCAGGGGTACCGTGCCACCCAGTGAGACCGCCACGATTGTGTTTATAGCCAAAGCCCCTCCAACAACCAATCCCAGCATCATGCTTCCCTTCCATAAGAAGGCGGCAAGGCCGATCAGAAAACCTAACGACAGGCCATTGACCAGGCCAATTCCGATTTCCTGCATCCATACACGAAAGGCTTCTCCCGATTTGACGGCACCGATGGATAACTCCCTCATACTTACTGCCACAGCCTGATTTCCGGAACAACCGCTCATATCCGAAATAATGGGCAGAAATACCGCCAGGGCAATCACGGAGCTGAGCGTATCCTGATGAAACGCGATGACACTGGCGGCGATCAGGTTTAAAATAATGTTTATCGAAAGCCAGGATAGGCGATTTTTAGCCCTGGCGAAAAGAGGCATGGTCCGGAGTTCTTCCCCACCAACAATTCCCTGGCTCTCCAGGTGATCGAAAGAGGTCTGATCTGCCCAGGCCTCCAGCACATCCTTGCGCAACACGACGCCCAGCATCTTTTCTTCCTGGTCAATGACCGGAACCCCATAAAAATCATGCGTATGGAAAAAATCAACCAGACGTTCCAGGTGAAAATCAATCGGTACAGTAATTACGTCCGGAATGATGATCTCGGACAAGCGGGTTTCAGGATCGGCCAAGAGCAAGTCCTGGATTTGTAATACGCCCGCAAATTCGCCATTTGCCTTATTAATATAAATATACTTTATGTGCAGCCGGGCGTAAGCTTCTTTTTGTCGTTTAAGATCGGCCACGATCTGACGAACACTTTGATTTTCTCTAAAGGATAGAAATTCGGTAACCATCAATCCCCCGGCAGTATCCGGATCGAAGTCGATAAGACGGCGAACATCAGCGGCCTCTTCGGGATCCATTAGGGATAGAATTGCTTCAGCCTCTTCACTTTCCAGCTCCCAGAGAATATCCGTTTGTTCGTCACTGGGCATTTCATTCAGAATTGCTGCAGCATCCGCCGCCCGCATATCCTCCACGATTTCTGCCGCTTGTTGTTCCGGAAGCTCTTCCATCAGGGAAGCCGCATTCTCGGGAGTTAACCGGGTGAGAAGCTGAGTCTGATCCTCCCGATTCAGGTGGCTCATAATATAGACGATCTCATGCGAGTTGAGTCCGTCGATGAAGGAGATCAATTCTTCTGATGTTTCAAGCTGTAGAAGTCTTTCCAGCTTTTTGAGCGTAGTCTCTGTTGCCGTTTCCATTATGTTGGCTGTGTTTAGAATCTTCCAAAGTTAGAGGATCTCTGAGTGACTAAACAACTTATCAGGGAGAATTGATTACGCTGATTATCAAATACTTCCGCATGCCCATGCCGTGGATGGGAAATATATCACTTATCCGAAAGCATGCCCTTAGCTCTGGCATGGCTGCCTAATCGGAGTCAAGAAAGAAAATTCAAATTGGGTAAATCAACGTAAAAACATGGCTCTTTCGTAAAGCAAACTGTTCAACGAACAGATTGGACTACCCCACCTCACTGTAGTGTCTTACCGCCGCCAGATCAAGGATCTCGATTCTACTGCCTTTCACCTCAATGATCTCATCATCCCTGAATTGTTTAAGAATGCGGATCACGCTCTCTTTAGATAGTGCAGTCATATCTGCCAATTCTCTTCGACTGATATCGATCTTGAATGGATTGGTGCCATAGATGTTGTCATGCAGGTAGAGTAATGCATCGGCAATTCTTCCCGGCATCTGTTTTTGGGTCAGACTCACAATCTTCTTTAAAGCATTTATTTTTTTAATGTTTTCTGCTTTATGGTTTTGATTGGCAAAGACAGGATTGCGGTTCATTATATCCAGGTAGACCTGAAGATTCACAAAACACGCCGTTGACCTGGTTATGGCGGAAATGGTGGAATGGTGTTTAAAGTCGGTATACACCCCGGGGCCAATGAAAAAATCACCCCCTTTGATCAATTGGAGGATTAAATTGTGACCATTTATCCCTTCCAGATAAATTTTGGCTAAACCTGAATAAAAGGAAAGTAAATGGGTCATCGACGACCCCTGCTTTACAATAATTTCGCCGGGATTGTAATTTACGATATTCTTATTCTGATCAAGAATTTCCAGCTCGTCATGAGTTAAATAGGAAAAAGGCGGGTTCTTAGCCAGGCAATGAATACAAGTACAATCAACTTGATGTTGTGAAAACATACTTCGCTGTATTTAGTTCTAATCCAAATCTAGTTCGAGATTAGAGTTTTATGGCAAATTCCCATATGACAAGAATCATAAGTTTGAGTGCTTTAAATCACTTGGAATCGCTTTCGCCAGGAAGGTTTAAAATGTAGCTTTGATAGTGATAATGGATATGCCATTCTTAAATTCAAATAATTATGAAAAAGAAATTTTTACCCGGCAGTCTGATAGCATTACTTATCATTAGCATTTCAACTTTTACTTCCTGTGAATATGAATTTATTGAACCGGAAACGGTAGTGATTCCGGAGGTAATTAGTTTCCGCGATGATATCATTCCCATTTTTAATAGTAGCTGCAATATCAGTGGTTGCCATGCGGCAGGATTTGCGATCCTCGATCTTTCTCCGGCAAAAGCATATGAGGAATTATTTAGAAAAGAATTAATCGACATCGATGTTCCGGATCAAAGTGACCTGTATTTAAAATTAACGGACACGAGGGGTACACATAAGGATAAATCAACCCTGTCTGAGCAAGCAATAATTCTTGAATGGATCGCCAAAGGCGCACAAAATAATTAAGAGATGAGAAGAATAATAACATTACTAAGAACATCTGGTCTTTTAATTCTGGCATGTTTAAGTGGTCAGATTGTATTGGCTCAGGAAGAGTCAGAGCAGGAGGATCGGCCGGTACGGTCACCTTATGAAGCGGTGATGCTGGTCGATTTCCCCACCACTAAGACCCCGGTGAAAGGAGCCGTGGAAATTCACATTCACCACCGATTTGGAACATTTGGAAATGGATTTTCCGATTTATTAGGAATTTATGCACCAGCCAATATCCGGATGGGAGTTAAATACGGCCTCACGGATAAACTAGCCCTCGGTTTCGGTACAGAGAAAAATCACAAAATGCAGGAATTCAGTCTTGCTTATCGCATATTGGATCAGACCCGGTCGGATAAAATGCCGGTGGCGGTCATGTATTATGGCAATGCCGTCATTGATGCAAGGGCGAAGGAGGTATTCGGAGTAAATTTCAAGGGAAGTCATCGATTATCTTATTTTAATCAACTAATTGTTTCCCGAAAATTTTCTTCGTCATTTACCTTGCATGCCGGTGCCAGTTTCTCACACTTCAATTCCGTTGATTCTCTATTGGAACATGATAAAATCGCGCTTCACGTCGGAGGTAGACTAAAAATATGGAGTGACAATTCATTGGTTTTTGAATATACTCAACCATTAGAGCCGAATAATTTCGCTGAGCATGTGGAGTTGACAAATCCTCCCAAAGCCGGTCTTTCGCTGGGACTGGAATTAGGAACCAGTACCCACGCATTCCAGGTCTTTGTCAGCAATTATCAAGAAATTATTCCGCAGCAAAATGTCTCCTTTAATCAAAATGATTTTTTCGATGGTGGAGCGCTGGTCGGATTTAATATCACCGTGAGATTATAGAAATCATCTTACACATTTCAGAAAATTCAGAAAATGGAAGATCATAATAAAAAGACTAGAAGAGATTTCTTTAGAAAATCTCTAGAGGCAGGATTAGCTTCTGCTGCCGGTCTTTCCGTATTAAATTCTTGTAGTACTGAAGCAAAGGCCGAAGCCAATAAAATCAAAGTTCTGACAACAGATGGGAAACTGGTGGAAATTGACAGTTCACTACTTCAACCGGTATCTAAAGAGCCCGCAGTAGGTGAAGAAGCAAGAGAAGGAATTCCCGGAAGAAAATTTGTCATGGTCATTGACTTAGGTCGCTGTAAAAATGCAGGAAAGTGCACAGAAAATTGCCAGAAAGGGCATGATCTGGCATCTTCTCAAAAATGGATGCAGGTCCTGTTGATGAAGGATAATGAGGTCACCGCTCCCTATTGGATGCCAAAACCTTGCTTCCACTGTGATAATCCCCCCTGTGTAAAAGTTTGTCCGGTGGATGCCACTTTTAAAAGACAGGATGGTATTGTGCTGGTGGACAACGAACGTTGCATTGGTTGTAAGTTCTGCATGTCCGCCTGTCCATATTCTGCCCGAATATTTAACTGGGAAGACCGTCCGGAATACGACCTGACCGATCAGGTATATTCTCCCGAAACCAGCGTACCTGGTCAGGTTGGAACGGTCGGAAAATGTGATTTCTGTCCGGATCTCAGCCGCGAGGGGAAATTGCCTCACTGTGTGACCGGTTGTCCTATGGGAGCAATCTACTTTGGTGATGCAAATGAGGATGCCGTTTCCAATGGAACAGAAACGGTCAGATTTAAAAAATTACTGGCGGATAGGGCGGGATATCGCTACCTGGAGGAATTGGGCACCGAACCCCGGGTTTATTATTTACCTCCAACCGAGCGAATGTTCCCATATGAGCGAGGTTTTGAGGACATGAGTGAAGAAGAAGTCGAATTTTACAAAGAATTCATTTAAATAATACCATTATGGCACTCAGTAAATATGATGAATTATTAACCAAGTTTCGCAAACCCCTGGAAAAGCCGGGTCGAAATTGGTGGATGCTATTTATCGCTATGTCAATATTAGTGGCCATAGGTATTGTCGCCCTGATTTTACAAATCGTGTATGGCCATGTTATCACGGGTATGAGAGATCATGTGGTTTGGGGATTATTCATTGTAAATTTTATCTTCTTTTTGGGAATGGGATATGCCGGTGCAATAATGGCTGCTATCTTCCATCTTACAAAATTAAAATGGACGAAACCCATTCACCGGATCGCAGAGATGTTTGCCCTGGTGGGTTCCTGTGTAGGCCCAATATTTATATTTCTATGTATCGGAAGACTGGATAAAATCCTCAACCTTTTTATCTATGCCCGTCTCCCATCTCCGATTACCTGGGATGTTATTGCAATCATGACGGCCTTGATTTTCGATTTTACCTATTTATATATCGCCCACATAAGGGATTTTGCCAAATTGAGAGACACCAAGGTGCTGAATCTTCCCAACTGGAAGCGCAATTTGTATAGGCGATTATCGCTGGGATACCGTGGTGCTCCGGAACAAATTAAGCTATTAAATCAAGCTCAGAATATTCTGGCAGTGACAATCATTCCCACTGCAATCATTGCTTATTCGTTGCTTGGCTGGTTGTTTGGTATGAGTTTGCGTCCAGGTTGGCACAGCACCATTTTTGCGCCGGAATTTGTTATAGTCGCCCTCTACTCCGGCATTGCCATGTTGATTCTATTGATGTGGATATACCGTAAAAGTTTTAAGTTGCAACAATGGATCACTGACCAACATTTTCAATATCTCGGTTTTGCCATGTTTATTTTCAGTATGGCATTTGCCTATATTACCTTCAGCGAATATATTACAGAATGGTACAATGTGAGTGAAACCAGTGGAAAATGGATCAGCAAGTTTTTGGATCCAAGCGAATTTGGTGTTTATTCCTTTTTTACGATTCTCCTGGCCATTGTCATTCCGGGTATTTTATTGATTATTCCCCGGTTGAGAACACCTAATAAGATCACTTTGATCGCCATTGCTGTCCTTCTGGGTCTTTGGATCAAGCGATATCTTATTATTGTTCCCACATTGGAAACACCGTTCTTCCCAATCCAAGATATGCGACCTGAATACGTGCATTACTCCGCTACCTGGATCGAATGGGCTTTGACCCTGGGTGGCATCGCATTAGGAATTATATTCCTGATGATATTTAACTTTTTTGCACCGGTTGTTCCCGTGTCTGACATTGAACATTCGGATGAGATTGTCGTACCAAAACCCTTCTATCAAACCTTAAAATAAATCTAATCA
>JAGQWZ010000010.1 GCA_020436835.1 Saprospiraceae bacterium
GCTCTCCACCCGGGATCATGGTCGCATGCAGACGCTGTATCCCATGATCAGTCAATTCAATTACGTGATGGTGCTGGTGAGCATCAACGGAAAAACCTGGCTCCTGGATGCAACGGACCCACTTCGCCCACCCGGCATGCCCGGCATCAACACACTCAATAAAAAAGCCTGGGTACTTAATCGAGATTGGCCACAGTGGATCAATTTGCTGGTGCCTCCCTGCCGTGATGTTTATTCGGCCCAGCTATATATCGAGAAAGACGGCAGTATCAGTGGAGAAATGGAGGTGACTTATAACAGTTACTCGGCCTGGTACGAACGCCAGCTATTGCAGGAGCATCCCGGCGGTGAATACTGGGTGCCCCGCCTGCAGCAACGCTATCCTGATGTACAGGTCGAGGCCATCGATTACCGAAACATAGGTGATCTGAATACCGATCTTAACGGTCGGATTCAATTCAGTAATCCCAAAAATGAAAATTCGACCGAAGATTTCTTATTTTTGCCATTCCTCATCTACTCCAATTTTTCTGAGAATCCCTTCAAAAAAGAAAGCCGGAACTTCCCGGTCGATTTTCCGTATCCATTTGAAGAAAAATGGGATATTACTATACATTTGCCCCCTGCATTCGAAGTGGTCAGACTACCTGAAAGCACTAACGTCATTTTGCCGAATGAGCAGGCCCAATTCATTTATGAATACACCCAAAGTAGCAATACCATTAAACTGAGCATTGTGCTTCAGGTCAATAATGATCTAATTTCTCCGACTGATTACCCACAATTAAAAAGATTATTCGATCAACACATTCGGCTCTCGAAAGCATCTATAGTATTGAAGAAAAAATAGTATTTATTTTATTAATCTAAACCTTACATCTATGCGCATCTACTCTATGGTAAGCCTCTCTTTGCTATTGGCTACATGCCTGCTGTCCAATCTAACGGCTCAGAGCGATCCCATAAAATGGGGTAAAATTGATGATGACGAACTCGCCATGACGGTCTACGAACCCGACACTTCCGCCTCGGCACTGGTACTTTGCAATTTCGGGGACGTGCAATTCAACCTCACTAAAGGTGATATCCGCTACGACTTCAGTCAGCACAAACGGATCAAGATCCTGAAACGCGCCGGCTTTGATCAGGGGGACGTGGCCATTCCCGTTCATTCCAGTGAAAAGATCCGCGGTCTGCAGGTCCAGGTTTTCACACCGGATGGAGAAAAGTATTCCCTTAAAAATTCCGAAATCTTTGAAGAAAAAGTCAGTGATAACTGGTCACTGATGAAATTCTCCGCCTCCAATCTGACCGAAGGTGCGATTATGGAATATCGCTATTCCAAGGAATCGGAATTCTTCACCCAACTACCGGAATGGTATTTTCAGGAAGATATTCCCACCGCCTGGAGCGAATACCGGCTGGCGGTACCGGAATGGTTCGACTACATTGCCCTCACCCAGGGTCGTAATACCGATATCCATGAGACCAACACACACGAGCAGACCATGACGGTGGGCAGCAGCGGTGCGGGCAGCGGATCGGGCCAGACCCGGGCCAAGATCTATACTACCCGTTATGCGATGAAAGATGTGGAGGGGCTGAAAAAAGAAGGTTTCATCACCACCATGGACGATTATTACTCCCGGGTACGCCTGCAACTCCAGGGCATCACCTGGCCCAATCAGGCCTATAAACCCTTCCTCAGTACCTGGCCCGAACTGGCCAAGAATATCATGGAGAACCAGCTCGATGAGCACATCAATAAGAACCGGAGCACCAAGGATCTTTTTGAGGCTATTTCCTCCAGACTGGAAGGGGTGACGGATCCCGATGAGAAAGTGAGGGCCGTATATAATTTCCTCACCAATACCATGGAATGGGACGGACGCTACAGCAAGGGAGCACTCGACAAACTCGATGACTGTTTTGAAAGAAAAACGGCAACTTCAGGCGAGCTTAATCTGATGTTCATCAGTCTCGTGAAAAAGCTGGGGATAGAAGTCTATCCCCTGATGGTGAGCACGCGCTCCCACGGGCGGACGATCGAACTGTATCCGATATGGGATCAGTTTAATCATCTGATGGCGCTGGTCAAATACAAGGGAGAACTAAAGGTAGTAGATGTGGGCAATAAAAACCGTCCCATCGGCCTGTCACGCATGAATGCTTTCAACGGCAGGGGCTGGGCCCTGATCCCCGAACAACCCCTATGGGTCACACTACCTACACCTACCCGGGAAAGCGTAACGGTAGTGAAAGGAACACTTTCGGAAGAAGGTGTACTGGAAGGCAGTATGCAGTCCCGCCAAAAGGGTTTTGCCGCTGTAGACGGACGTGACGAGATCGCAGATATGATGAACAGTGCCCCGGGTAACGTTAGTGGCTCGTCGGATGAAGATGAAGGCGAAGAAGAACAGGGCAGTCTGCGCGAGCGCTATCCCGACATCGAACTTACCGACGGGCAATATTCCGGCCTGGAAGATCCGGAAGTGCCGCTCGGTATGATCGTCAACTGCCGCATTCCGGGAGTAGCCATCGTTAATGGCGATTTCATTTACTTCAGCCCTATCATTTTACCGGCCTTCAATGAAAATCCTTTCAAACAGGAAAAGCGGACCTATCCGGTGGATGTTCCTTACACCATCAGTGAGCGCTATATCATTGATGTTACCATACCGGAAGGTTACGAAATAGAAGAAAGCCCGGAGGATATCCGGATGGTATTACCCAACGACGACGGCACTTTTGAGATCGTCACCAAACTGATCAGCAACAAGGTCAATATCAATTGCAATCTGACGATCAATAAAATTCAGTTTCAACCAGAGGAATATCCCGGGCTGAAAAAATTCATTGATCTGGTTATGGAAAAGCAGGGTGAACAGATCGTACTGCATAAGGTGACAAAGTGATGAGATAAAGGACTGTGGTCATCCCAGATCGTAACAGCACTATCGAAGGGGGGAGGGAAATCAATGTCCTATCATACGGGAAAACGTTGTCAGTTGCCGGTTGATCAGTTGACAAACCGGCAACTGACAACCGGCAACAAACTGATTATCAGATTTTAATAAAAATCGCTCTTTGTCTTCTCACCTCGCCTCTGAAAATCCGGGATGATTTATGATTCCGTCAAACTGCTAATGTGCCAGGGAGACGTAGAGATAGGGCAACGAATATAGTGGGCCCCCGACAATTATGCCATACCATAACTTTGCTGCCCAACTCACTTTTCCCAAACTATTCTCCAGAACTGATTTATAATCTTACTCAGCACTACCCGACTTATGACTTATTGACTTACGACTTACAGACCACATAAAATATGTCTGCATTTTTTTAGTTATATTATTCCAAGTTATTTATTGGCGGTTGTGGAAGACAATGTTGAAATTCACCTGAATGTATAAAACGGGATCAAGCCCCCTCGAAATCATCCGTGGCAATTGGCACCAACAAGCCCCATCACTTCTCACTGTCACACGAATAACTGATAATTCAAATTTTAGACAGCAATAGTCCTCCAGTGCCTCTAATCTTAAGTGATTGATAGTTTAGGCACTAGTTCAAAGTAAGTTAGTATGAAGATCTATGCAGGTATCACATTTGTGGTCATTTCCCTTTTTTCCTGTTTTTTTACCACTACTGCCCAATTGTTCCCCTATCAATTCCATGCACCAGATGCTGTGTGGGAGTTGGATGATGAACTTAATGAGATTTCCGGATTGAGTACTTCACGCGATGGACAGCAACTGGTAGCCGTTCAGGACGAAGACGGCATCATATATTTCCTCGATAAAAAAGATGGAAGTATTTTGCGCAAAGTCTCTTTCTGGGATGACGGTGACTACGAAGGAATTGAAATGGTAGGAAAGGATGTATTTGTTATTAAAAGTACTGGAACGGTATATTGGGTCAAGGGAGCAGAAAGCGAGGAGCCGGTTACGGAAAAATTCAATTACGACCTGAACAAAGATAATGACGTGGAGGGACTCGGATATGACCCGGTCGGTA
>JAGQWZ010000102.1 GCA_020436835.1 Saprospiraceae bacterium
CAGTTCTTCCTTCTGGAGTAGTTTATCGCGCATTTTCTGGATCTCTTCCTGCATCCTTTTGGATTCCTGCAGTGATTTTTCCAGTTGTTTACGAATGGCGTCGTTGTTGTCATCCGCTTTAGCTTCCAGTTCTTCGCGGGTTGCCTTTTCGACTACGTAAGACTGTGTGCGGCTTGATTTACGGCCGTTCACCGCATCGTTATCAAACACTTCAAAGTAATAACTCAGCTGATCACCGGGTTTTAAAGCTATTTCCTGGACATCCAGGGTATAGGCATATTGGGTTGCTTTGCTGTTAGGCTCCTGGACTGGAATGGTGACAACCTCTTCTTTATCTCCGTTTGGGTGTGTGATCTGATAATTGAAACTCAGGGTGGATAATCCGTAATCATCCGTAGCTGAGCCGGCGAAATATTGCAGATTAAGATTGGAGCTGTCCAGGAATTGTTTTACATCTATTGTGGGATACTGATCGGGAATCACCTGGATAGCATACTGCACCGAATCCGGATATGGCATTTCAGTATTGCTCAGGAATAGTTGATAATTGCCGGATTGGGTTACCCGGGATTGATATTCAAACTGATTGGCGCCTTTTTGTTCCAATGCATCTTTAGCTTCCGATTTGGGCAAGCGGATCTGTATCTGATCGGCGTTGCTGGTCTTGAAAACCCAGTTGATCCTCGTGCCAGCCGGAAGGATGAGGTCGCCCATATTTTTCAATACCTCATTGGGGCGCTGGATGTAACCCGGATATTGTAGAACTACATCAAAATCCATAACAACCGGCTTCTTCAGCGCGTGCAATGTATACGGCCGTGAGGCTACATTTCCTGAGAATAGTTGAAAATCCAGGTCTTTTTGTACATTATTGAATACATAACTAAAATGATTGGCATCGCTTTTTTGGAGCCGGTATTCAAAATCTTCGACCTGGATGAAAGCATCATCAGGAAGAATGGATCCGTCGACTTCGATGTTCAACGTATAGTCGTCATACTGGACCACCTCCAGCTTATCATTCTGGATAGCAAATGAAAATGGAGCCTCCTTTTCAAACTCCTGGTTGATGTGTACCAGTCGCCGGGTACTGTCTTTGATCAGACTTGGTGCTGCGATCAATAACAACAGGAGCAGCAGGAGAGGAGGCAAAGCAAATTTTAAATACTTCCGGTTTTTCCGGAGGTCTATGGCATTGGGAAAAGGGACCAGTTTGATGGTTTCCGCCTTCTGCTGGATGCTGGCCTCTATGAGTTCCGTACTGGCAATGCTGTTTTCCTGTTTTTTTAACTGCAGAATGTTAAGCAGTTTATCCTGGACATCTTCGAAATGATTTCCAATGATCTGGGCAGCCTGTTCGTGTGAAATAACTTTGCCTAAATTAAAATAATGCAGCAGAGGTACAATAACCCAATACGTTAATGCTGCACCACTCAATGTAATGAAGCCAAAGAGTAAACCCGTGCGGACCGTTTTATGAAAATAATAATTGTGTTCCAGAAGATTGGCAATCAGAAACAGGGCCAAAATAGTCCCTACACTGTAGAGTAATCCACGAATTATTTGGTTGACGTAGTATTTCCGAATAAACCGATCAAGCTTTTCGATCAGTAGTTGATAATTTGTCCTTTCCAATTTCATTCTTTTCCGCCCGGTTTAGTTCAAACAACAAAATACCTGAATACATAATCACTGGACCATGGAAAAGGTTCAATGTAAAGCATTTACCCAATATTGTCAATAATAAAGGGGAATGGTTTTGCTAACTACAACAAAGACCATTCCCCTTAATCTTAATTATCTGACGGAATGCTCAGGAGTTAAGCATATAAAAATATTGATTGCGTAATAAGGTACTTTCTTCTTTGGCA
>JAGQWZ010000011.1 GCA_020436835.1 Saprospiraceae bacterium
CTACCTGCAACACATTGTCAGTCTTTAAGGTGAGTTGTTGCGCTGCCAATTGATCGGAAGAGGTAACTAACAAGCCCGCACTTAATGCGGCAGTCAAGCCAGCAACGCGGCCCACATCTTTCATGGCCAGGAGGCGTTCCTGCAAACGACATAACCTCTTCAACAAAAGGTCCTTTCGTCGGTAACTGGAAACCCCTTGCTCGATCCGCTGCAGTTTTCGGCGGTAACGGTTATAGCTGGCCAGTAACCTAAAAAATAAATGTCTCCTTTTTTTCATATGGCAGTGTTTAATCTTGAGGAAATTATCTTCTAATGGCTTTGAAGTGCGTTTGTCCATATGTCTGAACATACGGCTCTTTCCAAAGATAATAAAGAAATGGTCTCCTCCCAATTATTATTATCTCAAAATATAATGTGTTGGGAGTTACGGTCATCCCCGATAACCAGGCTCTCAGAGTTGTTTGGCGGAATACTGTGACCGGGTAAGAAAAACACCGGTTTCTTTCGCATGCCGGAGTAGAAATCGACTCATCACATAGTTGTCCACTTTAGAAGTAATCAGAAAATTTGAAATACCTGCCTGCTGCTGGCGGGTAATCGCTTCTCTCATTAAAAGATGAGCCATTTTGTAAGGTCGATGCACGGGATCGATAAATAGGGCTGTAAATTCGTTTAAATCCGGCGCAATTAAATGAGAAATCACCCACCCTACGATCATGCCTTCCTTTCGCAATACCAGGCTTGCTGCATCACACATGGAACTTTCCTGCACAAAAGGATCCAGGTAATCCAAATACCAATTCTCCTCCTTCTTTCTTTTCAATATATATTTACGATCTTCTTCGTCTATTTCCCGAAATGCACCAAATTCATATTCCTCAGGAAGTTCCAAACCGGTGTGCATAAATAACTTATTGACATTGCTTGCTTTTCCCTTTACTATGATCAGGTCCTCTTTGGGTTCTGACCAATCCTGAGAAGTCAGGATTTTCTCCAGAAAATACCGGGACGGCCAATGAGCTCGATAATAAAGGTCTATTTTTCTTCCCCCTCTTTTCTTAACATATGCTTCAATTTCTTTGATCATCGAATGTCCAATTCCCATTTTACGGTATTGCGGATGGGTCATAAAACTATGGATGCGATAATTTTCCCCGGTATTGTCGTCAGTACAAAGCAGGAGACCGACCGGTTTTTTCTCATGAGTGGCAACCACGCCAATCATATTTTTATGCATGCGGGACTTCTTTTTTGACAAGTCAGGAAATAAATATTGCCGCATGTTTCTGATCACCCAATCCAATGTAACCTGGTCACTGATCTGATATTCAAATTTCATCTGTTATTTCCTTTATTTATCCTTGGGTAATTCCTTTGCCCAGAATGTAGCTCCGGGAATAAAAAGTCCAAATTTATACCATGGGTTTTAGCATTTAATCTTCCTGGTCGCTTTAATCCCGGCAAGACCTGAATGCGAGGTGAATGGGGCATAGCCGGTTCCATGAAGTGATTGAAAGTCCGGGGCAATTGCACCAGGGAGTTTTCATCTCTTGCCGAAATAAAAATGATCTTCCCAGCCCGATAGGTGCGGATAGCAAGCGAACAATGGAGTTGCATTAACAGTTCCGGGAAGATGGGACTGTAGGTACAACTGAAAGGAGGTAATGGATTGGACAAAGGCATTTGATTAATCAAAGATTATTCGGTGTCAAGAATCAATCGAATAAACCTCGGGCGGTAAATATGGGCATCTTTTTTTATATCGTTCCAGAAATCAAATGTAATGGTATTATAGCTAATTAATAATTCACCCGGCCTGGAAATGGCAGGGTGTGCTTTGGCATTGTATGGCAAGAGGTTTTCGTCAATCTCTGGAGTGCGATAAATTTCCTGAATCTCAGAAAATGGACCAACGGGAGTGGTTGCGATTCTGATCCCAACTTTGTCGGAAATTCCTAAAACCTGGAAGGTCAGCAAATAGCGCCCATCATTAAGCGGAGTGAGACTTAATTCATTAGACACCGAATTAGTAATTGCATTTATATCACCGATATTTTGGGACCATTTTGTTCCGGTATAATACTCCCATTGTTCTATTTTTTCAAAGTCCCCGGCCTTTACCCGGGCGGCCACCAGATTCTTTTCTTGCCCAATACATCCATAAATATAAATATATCCATCGGGAAAAGCGGCTCCGGACCAGCTCGTATTCACGAAAATACCCGCTCCCAAACTGCCACTGCCAATAGAGGGCAAATCCAGGTGAAACGGTGTTTCGATGATATCGTATTTTTTAAACGGGGGTCTACTTTCCGGGGGTAAAACGAGTATTGAAACGTCCACTTCCTCAAAATCAAAAACATTCTCCCCGGTTTTACGGATATGATAGGCGAAAATGTACATCTTGCCTTCCAGTTCACGGTTCACAAAACCATCTCCCAGCCAGAAGTAAGTTCCATTTTCTGCTGCATCTTTTGGTTGAAAAAAACTAACAGGATGTCCGGATGCATCTTTATTAATCACGAAAGTCATATTCTCCGGTCCTGCAGTTGCACCCTTAAAAATTGCAGTTGAATTATTCACCATCGTATCACCTACGGGTTTATTGTCAACAACCTCTCCCACATAGGTGTCACTAAAAATAAAAAGGACCTCACGAGCGGGATCATAGACATCCCTTCCATCAAGAGGAATTGAAAAAATGCCATCTCCACCAAACCATCCTGACTTCCGGTAAAACAAACCGGTCCATTCCGGTGCAGGCTCCACCCGGTAACTTAAGGAATCCGACATTCCTTTCACCGCAGTATAACCTGTTTTTATCTGTCCCGGCAAATTTGTCAGGCAAAGAATACCGAAGAAGGACAGGTAAAATCTTACCATTTCACCTTTGATCGAGTAGTGCTTGGGATTAATTACCATTAAAAACCAATTTAATAAATCTGGGCCGGTATAAATTCGGGTAGTCTTCAATCTGGTTCCAAAAAGCAAAGGAGTTTACATTATAGGATATTAACAACTCACCCTTAGAAGACAAACTTGGATGCGCTTTTGCATTATACGTGAAGAACTCTTTTTCTTCCAAAGCTTCTGAACAATCCCACAGCGGAATGATGTCTCCAAAGGGTCCGGAGGGTGAAGCTGCTGTGCGCATAGCCACGGTTGGATAAATTCCTCCCAATTGAAAGATCATCGCATATTCTCCATTCGGTAACAATGATACACTTAACTCATTGGAAGCCGAATCAGCAAGGGCAGCGCATTCTCTGAAATCACTGGACCACCCATCACCTTGCCAAAACTTCCAGTTATCGAAAATGAGAAAATCCTGGGGTTTCACCCTGGATAATACAACTTGTTTATGCGGATCCCGAATTCCGTAGATATAGATAAATCCATCCGAATCCGGATTATTGGCAGCCGCATTTTCCATTATGCCTGCTCCAAACGATGTAATCCATCCATCATTATTTTCAAAAAATGGAAGCGCTGTCTGTTTTTGATCTTCAAAAGGAAATTCACTGCCAGCCGGTATGGTGATAATGGCTCCTCCTAAGACTTCAAACTTGAAGAGATCAGGCGAATCCGGCCGGTCAATCACCCGGTAGGTAAAGATGTGGATCTCGCCGGTCTGCGGATCGAAAAAGCCATCACCCAGCCAATAATATTCGCCGGTCTCCATTTCAGCCAGACGAACGGGAAAGATAGAAACATCTTCACCTTTCTCATTTTTCTTAACGGGAAAGCTGATCTTTGTACTGTCCGGAGCACGTCCGTCCAAAAATGCCACCGAATTATTTACCATGTGATACCCTTTTTGCAGGACACCATCCTTGATCCGACCCAGCATAGTGTCGCTGAAGATGATCACTTGTTTACTGGTATCCCTGGTCATTGGAAACGCAAAAATACCATCACCACCAAACCATCCTTCCTGCCGGATAAATAAATTGCTCCACCGGTCGGCTTTTTGGACGGTAAAAGCCGGGGTTGGATCCTGCTCTCTTTGACCCGAAGTGCAGGCCATAAAAAAAACAGTGACAGAGATGAAAATTCTAAAATTCAAAGCTCTCCGAATTACTGCCAATTTTCGATCCGGATAAATTTGGGTCGATATAGATCGGCATTATTAAAAAGATCATTAAAATTAAAGCTATTAATATTATAAGAAATACGAAGTGCACCATCCGTAGACAACTCCGGGTGGACAAAACTATTATAAGTGAAAATCTGGTCTGTATTTTCCGGAGTACAATAAATCGTGCGCCGGTTAGTCCAGGGTCCTTCCGGAGCGGTTGATTGCATAATTTGGATTCTACGGCTAAAATAGGGCTCGTGCGTAATCAGATAATATAAACCCCCTTCTCTGATCACACTAAATTGATCTGAAACATTCCTGGCCACGGCAAATTTACTGGGGCTATCCACCCATTGCATACCATCGAAAAAACTCCAGGTATTTTCCAGGTTTCCCTCTGCTGCCCGGGCAACATGCACCGTTTTACTTAATCCAACCGTCATAATTCCATAGATGTAAATGAACTGATCGTCTTCAAGTACGCAGGATCCGTAGGAAATATCAGGTTCTGTTACTTTGGTCATTTTCGACTCTACATTCATCGTATTTGGATCCAAAATAGCAAGGTCAAAACCACGGTATGCGAAATCCCAGGCCCCACCACTTCCGTTGCTGCCCAATTCTCCCAGTAACCACTGGATCTTGCCGTTATAAACAGTCGCATCCAATGGCCAATACCAATGCTGGGGATTATCAGGTCTGATAAACGCTCTGGGAGCGGCAGGAGAACCGCCAAATAAGGTGGTAAGCTGATCTCCGGATTGGAGGATAACCGAATTACGAATGAAAGGAGCTTCCCCCCGGGTTCGTTCCGCTGTTACCATTCCCAAAAACGTGTCTCCAAACATCCACATGATCTTTCCATCGGGCAATAAAATGGAGTAGGTGGCATCTGATCCGGTCCAACCATTGCCGTATCTGGTAAATAACAGGTTGTAGTGACAATCTTCATATACCGTCACCTGATCCGACCAGCAATTATTCTTTTGCTCAATCAGCCTGAAGTCGCAGAAGGCATCTGAACGACTGGAATCAATCGTATATACTCCCGAATCCGTCAACGCTTTACCCGAAGTGCCGGTAGGGATCAGGTCTTCCTCTACGCAGGTAGCAAAAATGGAAAACAAAAAAATAATCTTGACAAAGCGCTGCATCTTTAAAATCTGGCTGCCTGGTGATCGAATACTCTTCCACTGGTAATTCCCGGCCACTGGTCCGTCCGGAACGGCAGGGCGGGAAGACCTTGCCGGTTGTACAAATCAATTGTTCCGGGATTGTCAGACCATGCATATCTCACCGCCACCGGCTCGGCAACCTGGTCGGCAAATACGCGCACTTGTCGTCCCTGGATTTCCGCCTTCGCCCAATAGAACTTCCTGTCGGCCCCGGCTACTTCAAAGCCATGTACGTATCCAAATTTGTCCGTAGTGATGGGAATACCACCGGCTGAATCATAAGTGATCAACACTTCATTTGGCAAGAATTGCACTTGCTCTTTCCGGGGTCCGTGCCAGATTACAGTTTCGCCGTATGCGATATTTTCAGCGGCCAAGCTAAGGCGCAGCCCAACATCGTGTTTATTTTTCGGATGAATGTCGCCTGCCTCTCCAATATCAATAGTTACCGCCATGCCGGTCGCGGGTAATTTCAGTGCCAGCGTTTGCGCCTCTCTCAATTCTGCCCAGTCACTGGGCTCCGGTTGCGTATTTTCAGCCTGATAATTGGCCAATTGGACAAATAAGAATGGCATCAAAGAATCCTGCCAGTGGTTGCGCCAGTCTTTTATCATGGTGGTAAACAGATCACGGTATTCCTCTGCCCTTTCTGCATTTGACTCCCCCTGGTACCAGATCACTCCCTTCACCGGAAACCGGGTGAGCGGAGCAATATTCGCATTGAATAAAACGCCGGGTGAAGAAAAAGGGGTGGTATTTACTGTCGGCTGTGTTTGGAATTGATCACTATCAATCTCTAGTCCCGGGCGCATTTTCCAACGCCCCCGGACCAGTTCTGACATCCAAAAAGCGTTGGTACTGAACCCACCTTTACCACCAATGTCAAACGCCCTCACCACCAGCACATTCCCCTTATCTTTCAGCATTCGTTTTGGCATCCAGTAATTTCGATGATTATGCCTGCCATAGGTCTCTCCTATCTTCTTACCATTGACCCAGGTAATATCGTAGTCATCAATCTGGCTCAACTGAAGTAAGAGACTATCATGCCCCTCAGCGCCGGGGGGCATATCAAATTCTTTACGGTACCAGACCGCACCATCGTGATCCTCCAGGCCCTGATCTTCCCAAAATCCGGGAACATCTATTTCCCGCCATTGCGAAAGATCGGTCTCCGGTAAAAACCATTTTTGATCAATACCTGGCCCGGTCAGGTATTTTCTTTTTTCCCATGCTGGTTTTGCGGCGTCAAACTCAGCATTAATTTCAGCGAAAGATTTGCCTCTGTCAATAATCGGCTGGATTTCCGGTATAAATTGATCGAACTCAGACAAACTTTGGTTGCTCATCCAGGTTTCAATAGACGTGGCTCCTAAACTACTACTGATAATGCCTATCGGAATATTTTGATTGCGTTGTATATGCCTGGCAAAGTGATATGCCACGGCAGAAAAATCTGCAATACTCTCCTGACTTAACCTCTGCCAATTGCCTCCTTGTACATCGTCCTGTGGCATATAGTCACTGGAAATCTGCACGGTAAATAACCGGAGGGGTGAATCTAGTATCCATTGTGAATCCAATTCCACGTAAGATGTTTGCCGTACCTGCCACTGCATGTTTGATTGTCCGGATGCTACCCATACATCACCAATCATCACATCCTCAAAACTAATCTCGTTTTCACCTTTGATGCGAATTGTGAATGGACCGCCAGCGTCCATTGACGGCAAAGAGCAAGACCATTTTCCATCTGAATTGGCAAAAGCAGTGGCAGAAACGGAACCCAATCGCACTTCGATTCTCTCACCGGAATCCGCCCAACCCCAAATCGTCAGAGGTCTATTCCTCTGCAATACCATGTGGTCTCCAAATAAATGAGGTAACTTAATTGCTGCCCGGAGCACTGTTGACGAAAAAACAATCAGGCTCAGGCAAAATAGTCTGATAAAAAACCGATGCTCAGTACCTGATTTAAATTTCATTTCGGCTGATATTTACTATGTCCATATGTTTGAACATATATTTCAAATATATAAATTTTAATTCCCTTTTCTCACTCCCTCTAGTCAGAGGAACCAATCTTCGGATCATAGGCTGAGAGTCTGTCTCCATTCCTGACCACCAGGTAAATCGTGTTCTCGCCTACTTTTATTCTCTCCAACTTCCGGACATTCCCTCCCGCAAAAAAATGACTTTCCGAGGGCTTCAGTACATCGAAGAGGCTGGCATCGGAGCCCAGCAATACCGTTCCCAATGAAGCATCGAGATAGCCCATCATTACCTTAGTCTCATAGTTGTTCCCCGCCACTAAAAGGTCAGTCTTACCATCCTGGTCAAAATCATCTGATAAAACGTCCCTGACAACCGATATTTGAATTTGGAGCGGCAGAGGAATCATCCTGAATTTTCCTCCTTCATTCATAAAGACTGCCGATTCCTGATGATAAGCCTTTTTTGCCGGTGCAGTATGGTCCCCGATCAAATCCGAAGTGGTAGTATATGCATACGAACGGTAATCCACGTAATTCTTTTTCCAGGATGGAATAACCTCGATCATGGCATCGCGTTCATTCCCGGGAAAATCGATCAATTCACCCCCATCGGAAAGCTGATAATAAGAGATGAGGGATTCCGTACTTCCGTTGTCATCAAAATCATGGAGATAAAGAGTAGCCGGGTGTAAAGGGTCAATCTTCATATCCATATTCCGTCCCTGATTTCCTATCACTAAATCCGGGTCACCATCGTTATCAAGATCTTCTGCAATAATGGACTGCCACCACCCGGAAGAATTAGTCGAGTCAGTCAGGATGATTTCCTGTTTCCTGAAACCATCTTCAGATTGAAGATAAAAGGTAACAGGCATCCATTCTCCAACCAAAATAAAATCCAATTTTTTATCCTGATTGATATCCGTCCAGATGGCATCAGTGACCATGCCAGCCGCTTCTAGATCCGGAGCCAGTTCGCTGGTGATATCCCGGAAAAAGCCTCCCTGGTTTTCCAGAAGGTAACTCTGTGCATCCTCACCGTAGTGACCGGGAATTATTCTGGTGCAGACGAGTAGATCCGAATCTCCGTCCTGATCAAAATCAGCAGCTTCCACCGTCGATCCGCTAGCGTAAAACCCGGGTATGGCATCAGCGTCATAGCTAAAGACTCCCTTTCCCTGATTGCGATAGAAACGATCCCGGTAGGTCAAATCGTCTCTGAACTCAATACCACCGCTTACTACATATAAATCCTGGTCACCATCCAGATCGGCATCAAAGAATAAGGCATCGACATCTTCAAATTCGGGATGAAAAGGAAATTCTTTCCGATAAAAGCCACCTTTTTGATCCTGGATAAACAGGACAGCAGGAAACCCGGCCGCCCCTCCCAGAAAAATATCGTCGAGACCATCCCCCGTTACATCCCCTACTGCTATTGCAGGACCTTCATGTGAGAGCCGGTAAGGCAGATTGCGGTCCTGCTTAAAATCCTGAAAAAGATTTTCCCGGTGCATGAATTCCAGTCTTAATTTCCCGGTGACCTCTTCAAATAGAATATCACTTGAATGAGACACTGTAGATTTTACTTTCAGCATCCCTGCATCCTTGTAATTTAAATTAAGCATCGTGTCTACCGGCGGATTTAATTTTGTTTCCCATAATCCATCGGGCCAGATAACGACCAGGCTATCCACCATCTTTTCTACACCCAAACCAAAATGAAGTGGCATATTTAAAGAAGAAAGATATCCGTGAGAAAGCTGTGCCTCGGCAAATTGCATTTTCGATTTCTGATATAAATAAATCCTGGTGCCGATGCCATTTCTGTTTCGATCCGGCCCATTTAAAGTCAGCTTTAAATAATGCCGTGATTTAAATTGGCTGGATTTATTTTCAAACAAAAAGGCTTCCTGATCCAAATTATTAGTAATTATATCCAGATCTCCGTCATTATCCAGGTCCACCAGTAATGCCCCGTTACTCAGTGATGGATACCCTAAACCCCATGCATTAGTGCTATCGGCAAAATTCATACCTCCATTATTATGGTAAATGAAATTAGGGATCTCCACCGAAGGTTGATCTTGCATTAAACTGATATAAAGGGAATCCTGGGCTGCTCTGGAATTAAAAACTGAGCGGTGGCGACGGTAGGTAATGAAATCGAGGTCGGTAATATCGCGATAATAACCGTTCGAAATATATAAATCTTTCCATCCGTCATTATCCACATCTCCAAAAACGGGGCTCCAACTCCAGTCAGTGGAATGCACCCCCAGCATTTGTCCGATTTCACTAAATGGTATCAAATTCCCTTTACGGTTAATCCCATTATTAAGCTGAAGCGTGTTGCGGGTGTATTGAGGTGCATAGCCAACCGCAACAGAAGCATCAAAAAGATCTTCACTGGTATTCATGGCCATCATTTTTCTTCTGCTGTTCAGATAAGGAAGCATATCTGCCACATAGATTTCCGACAGTCCGTCATTATTAATATCGGCGAGATCGTTGCCCATCCCATTATAACTCTGATGCCGGATCACCGAATCAATTACATTCTGAAAAGAGCCATTTTTCTGATTGAGATATAAAATATCGTTAGAAATGAAATCATTGCTGATATATATATCCGGCCACTGATCATTATTTATATCTGCAATGGAAACACCCAGCCCAAATCCCTCCAATGTAATTCCGGCTTGCTCAGAAATGTCATAAAAAACCGGATGTCCCTTCGGACCAGGTCTGTTTTCAAACAGTTTATCAGTGGTGGCAGATTCGCCCCGTACTTTCTTCGGCAGAGGTGAATTGGTGCCCCGGAACTGATGATCATGATTTAAAAGGTAGACATCCAAATCACCATCCCGGTCAAAATCAAAGAAAGTTGCATGGGTGGTATATGAGGTATCCGCCAGTCCATACGCTTCTCCCTCCTCTTTAAAAGTCGAATTTCCCTGATTAATAAAAAGTAAATTCTTTCTTTTTTCTGGTATTGGGTATCCGCTTTGACAAACATAAATATCGAGCCAGCCATCCTGGTTTATATCACACATTGACACCCCACTCCCCCAACCGGTCGTAGTAACGCCCGCTTTTTCGGTAATGTTTACAAACCTTAGATTACCCCGATTCAGATAAAGGCTACCGGAAACCAGATTACCGGAAAAATAGAGGTCGATTAATCCATCATTATTAATATCACCGGCGGCAATCCCTCCTCCGTTGAAAAAGTACATATAATCCAGGATATTAAAGGTATCCGTCAGGGCCAGTTGATTGATGAAGTCAATTCCACTTGTATTCGAACTGACTAATTCAAATTTGTTTGTTTCATTTTTACAGGACAATAATAAAATCATCCCAACCAATAAATGTGTCCAAAAGGACAAACTCCTTAAACGGCCAACCCGCCGGTCCCTTGAAAAATTTCTGATCTCCACTGACTGCAAGTTAGTACTCTTAATTGCTTCCATCCAGTAATGTTACAAAGCCTTTCTTCTGGTTTATCCGGGATAAATGGGAAGAAGTATCTGCAAAGGTAAGCCCGGATCAGCCTTTGAACCGTCCCACAGTCCGATAAGACCCGCATCCTGTCCTCCCATAACCGTACCCGTGATATCGATAAAACTAAATTGCGAATTGGCATTCAGTATTGTCCACTGCTCCAATTTAAAGCTCCCGGGACACCGGATTTGGGATTTCGTGACGGGAATTCCTATTTTTACACTCTATGTCTGAACAAAGGAACATAGAAGACAGCATACTATCCGGTTTTAGTGTAGATCATAATAGTGCCATACCATTGCATAAGCAGGTCGAAGATCTCCTACGCGAACTGATCAAG
>JAGQWZ010000103.1 GCA_020436835.1 Saprospiraceae bacterium
TACCAAAGAGGAAACCATCATGATGTTGGCTGATTCCATAGAAGCTGCCTGCAAAAGTCTGAAAGATCCCTCGGAAAAAGAACTGATGGAATTTATCGACAAGATCATCCAGCACAAGGTCACCCAGGGACAGTTGGATGATTCGGCTATGACGTTCAAAGAGTTGGAAGCTTGCAGCAAGGTATTCAAGAAGATCATGCGCTCAGTACACCATATCCGGATCGAATATCCGGAAGAGGAAAAAAAGTAATAATGAGTTGAGTATAGGACTCCTCAGTTACGCTATGGGTAATTATCAGGGTATTGGTTGGGCTTTATCCGTTGACCTACTTTCTGGCAGGCTGAGATTACACCTCAATATCTTCTTCGGTAATGATCCGGCCGTTCAGGCAACGAATGATCCGTGCGGGGAAATTTTCAATGATCCGATAATCATGCGTGGCAAAGAGTACCGCAGTGTTGTGTTTTTGGGCTAATTGTCGCAACAGTAATAGGATATCATCTGCCGTCTCGGGATCGAGGTTACCACTCGGCTCATCGGCCAGAATGATCTGCGGTTCATTCAATAAAGAGCGGGCAATCACTACCCGTTGCTGCTCTCCACCGGAAAGCTGATGGGGCATAGTTCTATATTTTTCAGAGAGCCCAACCTGTTTGAGTACATCCAGGATACGCTCCCTGATCTTCTTGTCATCCTTCCAGCCTGTAGCTTCCAGCACGAACCTTAGATTATCCTGTACATTCCGATCGGGTAAAAGATTAAAATCCTGAAATACAATGCCTAATTGACGCCGAAGTAACGGGATGGTTTTGCGGTTGAGTCCAGCCAGATCGAATCCAGCCACTGTACCTTTGCCCTGCTTAAGTGGTAAAGCAGCGTAAAGGGTTTTCAATAAGCTGGATTTACCGCTGCCGGTCTTACCGATCAGATAAGTAAATTCGCCGCGTGAGATCTTTAGATTGACGCCCTCCAGTACCTGATGGGCTTGTTGAAAGATCCCAACATCAGTTAATTGAACAATTAAATTATTGCTGGTTACCTTTGACACTTGTTATGACTTGTTGTGGATGGGCTGGTGATTGCAGTATCGTCACTTTCAAAGTATGCCATGATGACACTCAATCACCGCAGATTTTACCATTATTTGACTATAGTCAAACCCGAATGACCGCTAAAGTAATTGTATTTTTGCAGCGCTTTGGCATTAATAAGCGCCTAATTATTGAAAAAACACAATTTAATACCGGTTGCAAAGCAACTGTAGTAACTTAGCAGTAAAGCAAATCGTTCTTGATTATGAAGAAAATTCATCTTGTAGGTATCGGTATGATAGCGGTTGCTATCCTTCTATTTATTCAGGTGGCCGGAGACACCAGCACCTATGCTACTTTCAAAGATGCGACTCAGGCCGACAAAAAGGTGAAAGTAGCAGGCCAGCTGGCAAAAGATAAAGAGATCGTTTACGATCCGGAAGTCGATCCGAACTACACCAGCTTTTATATGAGGGATGCCCAGGGAGAGGAACGA
>JAGQWZ010000104.1 GCA_020436835.1 Saprospiraceae bacterium
ATCCAATGGAAGGACAGTTGGCATGCTGGGACGGCTGGGGAAATTTGCCACGCTATACTCAAAGAAGGCATTGGCTGGCTATAATCTCTCCACGGTAGAGGAATGGATATATTTATTGAGACTTTATATGTTGGATAACCCTAAAAAAAGCGAATTAATTTATGGACTGATTTCGGAGTTTCCCTCCGGTTCTGAAATAATCAAGAGGTTGAAAAGAAAAGGTTTTGTTTCAGAGTATATTGATCCATCAGACCGGAGGTCTAAACGTCTGAAAATAAGTGGAAAAGGGAAGAAATTACTACGAGATAGCATGCCTAAGATGGAGATCGTTGGTGAAATGGCACTAAACCGGTTGAATGAGGATGAGAAAATTGTATTGGACTATTTATTGAATAAATTGGATGCGTTCCACACCCGGAATTATAAAAAGGTACATAAAGCATCCTTTAAGGAGGCCTATTCAACTATTCTGGAAGACCTGGATAAATCCAGTGAAGGCAGTACCCGGTGATTGCGATTTTCCCATAATTAAAAGTGAATCAGCCAGTGTGAGGTATTGTGTTCAATTCAAAATTTGCAGTTTTGCAAACTTCAGCATAATCCTTCGCTGCGGATTGCTGATACCCTGGAAAAATATGGTAGCGACCTTTGCATCGTTGTATCCATCGACACTCAGCACTTTTCCTTCACCAAATTTCAGGTGCAGCACTTTCATGCCAGCCTGGATCTGATGGGGTAATGCTGCCTCAAAATCTGCTGGGATGCCCATTTTCTTTTGTGGATTTGGTTGGCTGAAATTACCTCTTACGCTGGCACGCAATCTTACCGGTTGGGAAGCTTCTGCTCTTCGAGGCACCATACTATCCAGGAGGTCCACTGGAATTTCTTCAATAAATCGACTTGGATCATTGTAAACAATTTTACCATAACGGTATCGTGAACCGGCAAAACTTAAGGTGAGAAGTTTCCGGGCCCGGGTAATCGCCACATAAAAGAGCCGGCGTTCTTCATCAATTCCATCTCTTTCTTCCATGGCCTGCATGGAGGGAAAAATGTTCTCTTCGAGTCCAGCTACAAAAACACTGTCAAACTCCAATCCTTTTGCCGAGTGGATAGACATTAGAGTGACATAATCCCGCTCGGTATTTTCCTCGTCCAGATCGGTCACCAGGGCAATGTTCTGCAGGTAAGTGGCCAGGGATTTGTCTTCCGGCAGGTTGTCGTCGGTCGCCTCATCATTTTCACTAAACTCCTTGATTCCATCTAAAAGGGCGGTCAGGTTCTCCAGCCTCGCCATACCCTCCAGGGAGTTATCAGATCGTAAATTGTCGATCAAACCAGACTGAGAAGCAATCAGCGTGGCCACTTCAAAGGCATTCAAACTTTCGGCTTTCTTGCCGAAGTGTTCGATCATTTTTACAAAATCTTTTAGCGTTGATTTGGCTTTATTGGGCAATGGACATTCCATCAGACTCCGCCAAAGGGTGATATCTTTTTCGGCGGCGTATTGGGAAATCGCATCCAAAGTAGAATTTCCGATGCCTCGCTTTGGGTAATTGACGATACGCATCAGCGCTTCCTCATCATAATTATTAACACTTAATCTCAGATAAGCGATTAAGTCTTTAATTTCCTTTCGTTGATAAAAGGATAGTCCACCAAATACTTTGTAGGATATATTGTATCGCCGCAGTTGTTCTTCAAAAACCCTGGACTGGGCATTGGTGCGGTAGAGTATAGCTATTTCCTTATTGGGAATATGATGGCGATTTTTGTGTTCGACGATCATATCTGCAACTCTTCTGCCTTCTTCCGTATCGGAGACCGTTTTGACGAGTTTAATTTTTGTGGAGTCAAGTTTGTCGGTCCAGATCTTCTTCTGGATTTGTTTTTTATTCTGGACGATCACCTGATTTGCCGCTTCGACAATGCAGTGGGTGGACCGGTAATTCTGTTCCAGCTTAAAGACGGAGAGGTTTGGAAATTCGTGTTGAAAGTTCAGGATGTTATCGATGGTGGCACCCCGGAACGCATAGATGCTCTGAGCATCGTCACCAACGACACAGATGTTCTCAGGACTTTTTGCGTACTTGACCAACTTTTTAAGGATCGAGTATTGAAGAAAATTGGTATCCTGAAACTCATCGACCAGAACGTATGAGAATCGCCTCCGGTATTTATCCAGGACATTTTCCGGATTTTTTTGGAGCAGTTCGAATAGCCGGTAGAGCAAGTCATCAAAATCCATTGCGCCGGCCTGTTTGCATTGAGATACATATTTGTTGTAGACGGCATAGAGCATAGGACGGTTGTTGAAGCGGTCCACTCCCATCAGATCGTTGTCCTGGGCATATAGTTTAGGGGTAATGAGATTGCTTTTGGCGGAAGAAATCCGGGCCAACACGGATCCGACCGGATAATTATTTTTATCCAGATTCATTTCTTTAATGATTCTCGTAAGCAGACTCCGGCTGTCTGCCGAATCATAGATGGAAAAATTTGAGGGATATCCAATGTGGCCGGCTTCTACTCGCAGAATCCGGGCAAAAATGGAATGGAAAGTGCCTGCCCATAGCCGCCTTGCGCGGTCTCCAACCACCTTGGCAATCCTTTCTTTCATCTCTCTCGCGGCTTTGTTGGTAAAGGTCAGAGCGAGAATCTGTTCAGGATAAACCCCCGACTCAATCAAATGGGCGATCCGGTAAGTCAATACCCGCGTTTTACCAGATCCGGGGCCGGCAATGACCATCACCGGACCATCTGTTGACGTCACCGCTTGCCGCTGTACATCATTGAGATCATTTAAATATTCCAAAGCCATCTTCTTCTTAGTGCCAAATGGCTAAGGTAGGTAATATGTTTAAAACTTACATATG
>JAGQWZ010000105.1 GCA_020436835.1 Saprospiraceae bacterium
CCGACCCCAAAGGACCATTCAGGGAAAAAGGACTGGTGGTAACTTCTTTGGATAATAATGTCCGACAAACCAATGCCATTGACCCGACAGTCATTGTAGATAAAAATGGTGCGCACTGGATGTATTACGGCTCTGCCTGGGATGGTATATACAAACTTGAAATTGATCCTTCCACCGGATTAGCCGTGAGAAATGACGACAAAGGAGTCAGAGTCGCTCAACGTGCTTTTACCAACGGAAAAGTGAACGGGAATGTAGAAGGGGCGGAAATTATCTACAATTCCGAATTTGATATGTACTACCTGTTTATTTCCTATGATTGGCTGCAAACCAAGTATAATGTTCGTGTAGGAAGATCTCAGAGTTCTACAGGACCCTTTTACGATATGTTTGGCAATGATATGAATCAGGAGATAGATGACCACCCGATGATACTTGCTCCCTATAAATTTGCTGGCCATGGAGGCTGGCAGGGAGTATCTCATCCGGGTGTTTTTGAAAAATACGGAAAGTTTTTTATCGGGCACCAGGGGCGTCCGGGGGTAAATTCATTTTATATGGTTATGCACACGCGGCAGATGTTCTGGACTCCTGATGGCTGGCCTTTGGTCAGTAGCCAACGTTACGCAACGGAAGAAGAGACTCCTGTCGAAGAAACAGAGCTGGTTGGTGATTGGGAATGGATTCTATTTGATTATCGGATAGTTCCCGGTTATGCTGACGAGCAGGTTTCTGCGGATTTCCAGGTTTCGGAAATGATCACTCTGGATCAGGGAGGAACAATCAATGGAGATGCCAGCAGCAGTTGGTCTTACAGTGCTCCCTGGTTATCAATTAGTTATAATGGAACTACCGTGCAGAATCTTCGGGTGGAAAGAGGAAGGGATTGGGAGAATGAAGTTGCCAGTACGGTATTGTTCACTGGTCTGGGAGATGAAGGAAGACCTGTTTGGGGAAAGAAACTTGAGTAGTGGTTATGAGTCTGTGCTATAAAGTTTTTCTGATCTTATTATGGTTGAGCTTCAGATTCGCACTGATAGCGCAGGTGCCCTTTTTTCTGGAAAAATCATCAGAATGCGGGATTACTGACGTAGCGAGTTTTACTGATTTATATGGCAATGGAGCTGCTGCCGCCGATTTCGATAATGACGGAGACATTGATTTTTATCTAACTACAGATGAAAATATACCAGACCGCTTATATGTCAATGATGGAAAAGGCAATTTTACAGATAAAGCTATAGAGTTCGGGATTTTAGAAACAAACAGCAATCGGACAGCTCTTTGGTTTGATTATAATGGAGATCATCTGCTCGACCTATTAGTTGCTGGCGAAAATTGTGTAAACCTGAGTTGTGAGTCTCCTGTTTATCTCGCGCTGTACAAACAATTAGAAGATGGGAATTTCACAGAAGTTACCGAAGCTTCAAATCTGGTTTTAGGGCCAGAATTCGATTTTATCGACGTCTACGCTATCGGTGGACTGGCTGCCGCAGATTTGAATCAGGATGATTTTTTGGATTTGGTCATAACCGTTTGGGGCGGAGGGATTAAGCTTTTTCAAAATAATGGCGACGAAACATTTACCGATGTGACCATTCAGTCGAGATTCCGAATGGAGAGTAAAACGCCCTGGCAGCCTATGCTTTACGATTTTAACCAGGATGGCCTGATTGATATCTATTGCAATGTGGATTTTGCTCCTAATAAACTCTGGATTAATCGGGGAACTCATTTTGAAGAAAGAGCCTTTGAATACGGCCTCCATACCGCCTTCAACGAAATGGGGATGGCCATGACCG
>JAGQWZ010000106.1 GCA_020436835.1 Saprospiraceae bacterium
AAATAGCTACTGGTTTACCACTCCCGATCACTATGGGAGCTGTACCACGCCCCAGGGTCACCACATGAGTGTGAAAGACCTCACCTATAATTCGGCAAGTACCCATTGTTCAGTTGATGGCTATGGTTATCACTGGATGCTTAAACCGTATGGGAGTAATGATTGGCAAGATTATGAAAGCTCCTATAATCACCATACCTGGACCGGACTACATTATAATACCAAATATGAATATAAGGTCAAGGTTAAGTGTTATAATGGAAGTTGGACCGGCTGGTCAGATAGTTATTGGTTTACCACTCCGGATCATTACGACTATGGCTGTAGTACTCCCCAGAGTCATCACATGAGTGTCAAAGATCTTACCTACAATTCTGCCACTACGCATTGTTCAGTTGATGGCTATGAATATCACTGGCAATTAAAACCGTATGGTAGTAGTCAGTGGAAAGATCATTCCGGACCGGATCCCTATCACAACTGGACCGGCCTGAATTACAACACAAAGTATGAATACAAAGTAAAAGTAAAATGCCACAGCGGCAGCTGGACCGGTTGGTCCGCCAGCTATTGGTTTACGACTCCTGATCATTACGATAATAGCTGCAGCACTCCCCAGAGCCATCATATGAGTGTGAAAGATCTGACCTATAACTCAGCAACCACGTATTGCTCGGTTGACGGCTATGAATATCACTGGCAACTAAAACCTTATGGCAGCAGTCAATGGATGGACCACACTTCCAACTATGGTTACCATCAATGGAACGGCCTGCAATACAACACGAAGTATGAGTACAAAGTAAAAGTGAAATGTCACAGCGGCAGTTGGACCGGCTGGTCTGCCAGCTACTGGTTTACCACTCCGGATCACTACGGTAGCTGCAGTACCCCCCAGAGTCATCACATGAGCGTCAAAAATATCACCTATAATTCAGCCTCTACCTACTGTTCAATCGATGGATATGAGTATCACTGGGCTTTACGGAAGTATGGTAGTTACAGCTGGACCGATTATTCGTCGCACTATAATTATCATGATTGGAATAATCTTCACTATAATACCAAGTATGAATACAAAGTGAAAGTGAAATGCCATGATGGTTCCTGGACGGATTGGTCTGATGGATATTGGTTTACCACTCACGATCATTATTCCAATTGTAGCACACCCGAGAGTCATCATATGACGGTAGATAACATCTCATACAATACCGCGACTACGCATTGTGGGGTATCTGGTATGGAATATCATTGGATGATGCGTCCCTACGGTGGAGGTTCATGGTCGGACTACACAACCACCAACAATTATCATAACTGGACGGGATTGCAGTACAACACCAAGTACGAATACAAGGTGAAAGTTAAATGCAGCAGTACGACCTGGACCAATTGGTCAGGCACATACTACTTCACTACTCATGATCATGCAGGATATGGATGCTCAACTCCTTCCGGATACGATTTCACCATCTATCAGCAAGAGTACAACCTGTTCCGGATCTATATGTATGCACCATTTACCAAGTGGTCCAGTCAGATTCGAAAGGTTGGATCTTATGAGTGGGCACAGCACACCACTACCGTCGATAATATGGCCTGGGGTAACCTCACCCCCAACACAGAATATGAGTATCGGGTAAATCGAACCTGCTCTGATGGCACGACCTCAGGTTGGTCAGGCATTCGCACCTTCTGGACCGGAACAGGAACGGTGGGATTGTCCGGTCGGGACATTGGCACCACGGGCCTGGAGATCGAAACTGGAATTCAAGTAGTTGAAACCAATGAAATAAATGTGTTTCCAAACCCTGCATCAGATTTTTTCTCGATTTCAGGTGTAAAAAGTGGTTCCGAAATTACCCTGATCGATATGCAGGGTAAGATTGTTCTCAGGAAGGTTGTCGGAAATCAACACCAAATTAGTCTCGCCGGGTTGGAAAATGGACTTTATCAGATTATGGCCATTGATGACAGTGGTGAGAGGCAGGTAAAGCGTCTTGCGGTATTAAAGTAAGCAAGAGAAGAATTATGTTTCCCCCTATAATGTAAAAGGCAGTTCCCTGACTCTCGGAGCTGCCTTTTTTTCGATGACTGAATCTGGAAGTGAGTTTATTTAAAACTGTCCACCTCCTGATATGCCTTTATAAGCATCTCTTCCCCATCCTTACCGGGATGGGCATTGCCATGTTCCATGCCCAGTATTCCGTCAAACCCTTTATCGTGAATATGTTTGAATATATTTTTATAGTTGATCTCGCCGGAGGTGGGTTCTTTGCGGCCAGGATTGTCTCCAATCTGGAAGTATCCGATTTCATCCCAGGCAGCATCAATATTCGGGATGATATTGCCCTCGGTGATTTGCTGGTGATAGATATCAAAAAGGATCTTGCACGAAGGACTATCAACTGCACGGCACAATGCATATGCCTGAGGTATTTCGGTCAGAAATAATCCGGGGTGATTATAGAAATTTAGAGGTTCGAGTACCATTACCAAATCATGTGGTTCCAGGATATCGCAGGCTCTTCTCAAAGATTCCATCACGTGGGAAGTCTGGAAACCCATCTTTAATCGTAGATCTACATGCCCGGGTACCACTGTCATCCACTTGGCATTGACCCGCTTTGCCACTTCTACACTTTCGGTAATCTCCTTGAGAAATTTTTCTCTTAGAGCAGTATCCCCATTAGTGAGATTAGGTTCCTGCCAGGAGATCTCATGAGCTACGAACACACCCATCTGCAGTCCCCGGTCTTGCATCGTCTTTGCCATTTTTTCCTGTACCGAAACCTCCCGACCTTTCATACCGTTGTCTTCAAAGGCCCGGAAACCGGTGTCTGCCATAAAATTCAATTGATCAACCGGATCATCACCCGCCGAATTTTTGAACATACCCAAATGTGGCGCATATTTGAGTTTAAATGGATAAGGATCCTTTGATACCGGATTATTACCCAATATTGTAGATGAAAGAGTTGAGGCTCCTCCGATCATTGCACTCGATTTGATAAAGTTTCTTCTTTTCACAGTTCGTTATATTAGACAAATGCTGAATTTAGGAAAAATAGTAGGAATTCTGATTGGCTTGCAACTGTCTATTCCACATATTCTGAGTCAGGAATTGCAGCCGCTAAGGAAGGCAAGACCGGCATTAGGTACGACTGTGTCCATTAAATGTTATGGAAGAGACACCGTCCAGGCCTTGTCAGCTATTGAAGAAGCGTATCATCTGTTGGACTCACTCAATCTAATTTTTTCTGACTACAATCCAGAGAGCGAAATCCGGCAAATTGCCAAAAACTATCGCAAAGGCGTCCCAATTTCTGTGAGCCAGCCGCTCTACGATCTTACAGCCAAAGCAACCGAACTTGGTCGACTCACAGAGGGCAGCTTTAATATTGCCGTCGGTGCTTTGACTCAATTGTGGAGAAGCTACTTGGCAGAAAAGCGGATACCTCCCGGAAATTTGATTCGTAAATTCAAAAGACAACTTAAGGAAAGGAATTTACAGCTGCAGCCTCCCGATAAACTCATATTTAAGAAGGACAGAATGCGATTGGATTTCGGAGGTATTGCCAAGGGTTATATAGGAGATCAGATGGCAAAGAAACTGAGAGAAAAAGGTATTGGGATTTTTCTTATAGATCTAGGGGGCGATTTGGTGGCCGGTGACGCTCCACCGGATTCCGACGGATGGAAAATCACGATTTCCTGGTGTGAAAAGATCGTCACAATTGTCAATCAATCAATAGCTACTTCTGGTCCTGATTTTCAATTTCATGTCTACCAGGGAAAGCGATATTCACACATCATTGATCCTAAAAGTGGTTGGGGAGTCTCTGACTTTTTTGGGTGCACCGTAATAGCCGGCTCCGGCTATGAGGCAGATGCGCTGGCGTCTGCATTTTCTATCTTACCTTTCGCCCGGTCTACTGAAATTTTAAGCAGAAAAGCGGATATTGCAGCAATTATTGGGAGGAATAGTGAACTAATTTCGTCCGATAATTTTTCTGAATATGTGGTATCTGATGGTCGCTAAACCAATAAATAACTAGACATGAAACAGGTAGTAAGGAAACAGGTATTTTTCTTTGTTGTAGCGTTATTTTCAGGCCTATCAGCAATAAATGCACAGGATACCTACAAAATTGGAGACGGTTCCAGAATTTGGGTGGAGGGCACAAGTACTTTACGCGATTGGCAAGCAGAGGTGGGAAACTTTACAGGGACTATCACGACAGATGGAACCGGTGAAGTTTCACAAGTGAATCTTTCCATGAATGTTAAAAGCATGGATGGGGGAAGAGGGCCTGATATGAATGCAAAAATATATAAAGCCTTGCATGCTGAGGAGCATCCGGATATGACTTTTACAGGTCAAAAAGCAGCTACTAGTGAAGGTGATTTAGGTGTCTACGGTACGCTGATGGTAGGAGGTGTTAGTAAGGCATTGATGGTATCGGCAATGGGCAGCTTGGATTCTGGTGTGCTCACCGGAGAGCACGCAATTAAATTCTCGGAGTTTAATATTGAGCCCCCCAGTGCGCTATTTGGCACTATTGTTTGCCACGACGATCTGCTGGTAAAATTTGAATTGAATCTTGTTAAGTAAAAAGAATGATGCGTAGATCTTTGATGATTTTTATTTGCCTGGGCCTCAGTCTGCAGCTGTTGTCACAATCCAGGCCGGAAACTTTTGAGCAGGAAATTTTGAAGACAGACCTGGAAATTACCATGGTAGGTATACCTGGCGGCACCTTTCAAATCGGTGATCCAAAATCGAAAATGTCAGATGAGCAACCTCAGAAGGAAATTGAGATATCTCCTTTCTACATGAGTGACAAAGAGATCACTCATGATTTATTTATGGTGTTTCGGGATCCCGAGATCGATCTGGATGAACAGGGCAATCCTCGTACTGATGGCGTTACCCGTCCCAGTGCTCCTTATGAGGACCCGGTATTTGGAATGGGTAAGTTTGGATATCCGGCAGCAGGAATGACTCAGTTTTCGGCTTTGCAGTTTTGCAAATGGCTTTCCGAAAAAACCGGTCGTTTTTACCGGTTACCTACGGAGGCAGAATGGGAGTATGCCTGTCGGGCTGGCAGTACATCCAAATATTTTTTTGGGAAGAAAAAGAAGGAATTGAAAAACTATGCCTGGTATGAAGACAATAGTGATGGGCATTTTCATGAAGTAGGGCAACTGCAACCCAATCCCTGGGGTCTTTATGATATACTTGGTAACGTAATGGAATGGACGATGGACCACTACCATGATGATGCCTATTCGCAAATTGAACAAGGTGCCAAGGATCCCTGGATAAAACCGACTGCACTTCACCCTCGCTCCGTACGAGGTGGATCTTTTAGGAGTGAGGCAGATGATCTACGAAGCGCAAAGAGAACAGAGTCCACGCTCGATTGGAAGAAACGTGATCCCCAGATACCTAAAAGTTTTTGGTGGAACACGGATTCTCCTTTTGTGGGTTTTCGCATTGTAAGTCCCGTAAACCAACCGAGTAAAGAAGAACAAAATGCATTCTGGGCTTTAGTTCTAGGTGGATAATTTGTACCTTAATCGGTCCAAGTTGGAAATCTCTGAGAACTGCATTTTTACAATTTAAGTTTCAATTATTATGGCAGATAAAAATTTCTTTAAGCGACGTGATTTCATGAAGCATACTTCTCTGGCAGCTGGGGCGTTGATGACCTCCCCTTTAATAGCTTCCGGATATGGATTTCAAAGTTCAGTTAATGATGACATTAAGATAGCCTTGGTAGGTTGTGGAGGTAGAGGTACCGGCGCTGCCACTCAGGCACTCAATGCCGCAACCAATGTAAAGTTAGTTGCCATGGCAGATGCATTTAAGGATCGGTTGGAAGATAGCCTGAGCCGGATTAAAACTGCAGCCGACGCTTCTCGTGTAGATGTGCCTGCGGAGCGTCAATTTGTTGGCTTCGAAGGATACAAGAAAGCTATCGAACTGTGTGATGTGATCATTTTGACCACTCCGCCTGCATTCAGACCGATGCATTTTGCCGAAGCGGTTGCTCAAAACAAACATGTTTTCATGGAAAAGCCCGTGGCTACTGACCCGGCTGGAATCCGGTCGGTATTGAAGACTGCCCAGGAAGCTAAACAAAAGCAGCTCAACGTGGTCGTAGGCTTACAGAGGCACTATCAGACCAAATACAAGAATATGATGGAGATGGTGCACAAGGGCAAGATAGGAGATATTACATCCGGTCAGGTCTATTGGAATAGTGACGGAGTATGGGTAAGAGAGAGAAAACCAGAGCAATCAGAAATGGAGTACCAAATGCGGAATTGGTACTATTTCACCTGGCTTTGTGGAGATCACATCGTCGAGCAGCATATTCATAACATTGATGTAATGAACTGGGCGAAGAATGGATATCCCGTAAAAGCCCAGGGCATGGGAGGACGTGAAGTACGAAAGGGAGAAGACCATGGACAAATTTTCGACCATCATTATGTGGAATTTCATTTTGAAGATGGAAGCATTATGAATAGTCAATGCCGTCATATCAAGAATACCTGGGGGCAAGTCAATGAAACGCTGATGGGGACGAAGGGAACAGCTGATTTTGGTGCCGGTTTACTCAAATCACACAATGGAAAAGTGATCATGGAACATGATGACAGTAATGATCCCAATCCTTACCAGGTAGAGCACAATGAGTTGTTCGCGGCCATTAATAATGGAGAGTACAAATATGATGACACCTATAATGGAGCCATGAGTACAATGACTTCCATTCTCGGCCGGATGGTGACCTATAGTGGTCAAATGATCTCCATGGACGATGCACTTAATTCAAATCTGGTACTGGTACCACAATCATTAAGTTGGGACGATATGCCACCGGCGAAGCCGGATGGTATGGGCCATTATGATGTGGCAGTGCCGGGTAGTACAAGTTTCGTTTAAATGAGAATAGGGTCTTTAGCAATAAAGATATTTTCAAGTCTGTCTTTATTTTTCTTCGTCAGTTCAGCTGTTCTCGCCGACATACGACTGCCCTCGGTGCTTTCTGACCATATGGTTTTGCAGCGCAACAGTGCAGTGAAATTGTGGGGCTGGGCTAATTCTGCGGAGAAGATTGAGATCACCGGCAGCTGGGATAATCATACTTACGATGTCACCGCTGATCGAAATGCCAGGTGGGAGATTACGATAGCCACTCCTGAAGCGGGTGGTCCTTTTACCCTCGAATTTAAGGGAGCCAACACGGTCATACTTCGAGATATTCTGATCGGAGAGGTCTGGGTGTGCTCCGGTCAATCTAACATGGAGTGGTCTGCGAATTCGGGTATTGAAGGAGGAGAAGAAGCAATAGCCGCCGCCAACAACTCGAGAATTCGATTCTTTCAAATACCACGAACCACGTCCCGCTACCCGCAGGATGATTGCCCTGCAGAATGGGAAGTTTGTTCACCGGAGACCATGCGACAGTTTAGTGCAGTGGGATATTTTTTTGGAGAGAATTTGCAGGAGAACTTAAATGTTCCGATTGGATTGATTCAGGCAGCCTGGGGAGGAACAGCGGCGGAAGTCTGGACGCCCGAGGAAGTGATCTCGGGTGATGCCGAGTTTTCCAAATGGGACCAGGTTTTGGGAACCTCTGACTATTGGCCAAGACAACCTGGAGTACTGTACAATGCAATGATTCATCCGGTCATCGGTTTCAAGGTCGCCGGAGCTATTTGGTACCAGGGAGAATCGAATACTGGAAATGCAATATTATACAGGCGGTTGTTTCCGGCGATGATTGAGAGTTGGCGAAATGCCTGGGATTTCCCAATGCCATTTTATTTCGTTCAAATTGCACCATTCAATTACGGTACGCCCATGCAGGGAGCATTGCTGCGTGAATCACAACTGGAAACAATGAAGGCTGTACCGAATACCGGGATGGTGGTCATTAGCGATATCGGAAATATCTACGATATCCATCCGCGAAACAAGTCGGGTGTGGGAAGAAGATTAGCCAATTGGGCCTTAGCAAGGACTTACGGTCATAGAGACATAGCCTATTGTGGTCCTATTTATAAATCGCACCGGGTTGATCACGGAAAAATGATTGTTTCATTTGATTATGCCGATAAAGGTTTGCTATCGAAAGATGGTCCGTTGCAAGGCTTTCAATTGTCCGGGGTTGATCAAATTTTTTATCCGGCAGAGGCAGTCATCGAGGGCTCGGAAGTGGTTGTCAGTTCTGATTTTGTTTTGGAGCCTGAGGCAGTCAGGTATGGATTCGGAAATACAACGTTCACTAATCTCTATAACCAATATGAGCTTCCAGCCAGTAGTTTTAGAAGTGATGATTGGCCCATTATAATAAAAGAGGTAGAAACTCATATTGAGTACAAACCCGAGGCGGATGCTTATCTGGTGACGTTGACAGCCGAGGAGGATGTCGATCAGATCAAATACACAACCAATGGTGATCCACCCGGATTATCAGGGTTGGTCTACCGCAGTCCTTTTTATATAGATAGGGAATGTACGATCAAGAGTCTTGCTTTTTTCGAGGGCCGGGCTTCTGATGCCATTACCGAGAAGGTGGTTAACATGAATCTGGCTACCTTTAAGCCTATCGAACTGACAACCAACTATGATCAATCCCGATCTGGTGGCGGTGATCAGGCTTTGATCGATGGAATTAAAGGCAGTGTGAACTTCAGTGATGGGCGTTGGCAAGGATATCTCGGTAATAATCTTGATCTTACTATTGACTTTGGTGCCCGGGCAGAGATCAGCTCAGTGTCCCTCACGGCCTTGAAAAATCAAAATGCCAAGATTTTTCTACCCAACAAAGTGACGTTTGAAGTCAGTAATGACGGGGAGCGATTCACGGAGGTTTATCGTAAACCGCTTTTCCACGGCCGCGAAGATAACGTGGAAATCTACCGGTATGAATTTGAATATAATAAGCCAAGAAAAACCCGTTATCTCCGCATCCGTGCGGACAATATGGGTGTTTGTCCAACCTGGCACAACCAGGCAGGTGACCGGGCCTGGATGATGTTTGATGAGATCGTAGTGGAGTGACAGGCATATCTCTCAATAGTATCTGAATTTATTTAATCAGATCTTTAAATTCTTATTGTAAAAAAGACCTTGTTTACGGAAGATCACAATTTTCCCGGCGACTATTCACAGCTTCAGACTGGTTTCGATCGTATGGTTGAAGGTTTCAACAAACCCTTGATGGAAAGGAAAAAGGGGAACTATTAGATATACTTGGTCGCGATCAAAAAAGAACGCCTTCCGGCAAAATTTCTCAATTGTTTTTCATTTTAATAAACTATAACATTGCATTGGCATAAAGTGTGTTGTGGTACCGTCGATGCATATACTGAAAGTCACGATTCTTTTAATTTCTCTGATGTGGAGAATGCCACTTTACACTCAAGATGAAGCGGTCGTTCTCCAGTATCATACAAGTATTTCTCTTAAGAAGGACAGACTGGTAGAGAAAGAAGAAATACTACTTCAAATAAACCATCCTTCTGCTGATCATTTCGCTGAGTTTCAGATAGAATATGAAAGCGGTGACGAAATGAAAATCATTGATGCTCAGACCGTTGATGCGAGTGGTGAGAGAGTGCGAAGCCTTAAAAAGAATGACATTATCACTCGTAGTGCCTTCTCAGATGTTTCATTTTATGATGAAGGAATGATCGAGGAGTTTGAAATGAAGTGGCATACCTATCCGTATCAGGTTATCTTGGTCTACGAGCGCACTCGAGAGCGCTTTATGACTTTGGTGAATTGGTACCCTTTTTATTATCTCGATGTGCCGGTACAATCTGCTAATCTGACTCTCAGTTTACCCAAAGATCTTGAGATAAAACAGAATTTTGATTCAGCCTTTGTCTATGTCAAAAAGCAGCTTGGTGACGAAATTATTCAGACCTGGAATATGGATAATATCACAGTGATGAAGAATCAGGCTATGTCCCCGCCCATTATCGAAAGTGTTCCATCGGTTCAGGTGGTGCCACTTTGGTTTCATTTTGGTATTGCCGGCAGTCACAAATCTTGGGAAAGCTACGGACAGTGGCAGTGGAATATGAATCTTGGTCGGGATGATCTCACTTTGGCAGAGCAGAGGAGGATAGATCAACTCCTGAGTGGAGTTACTGATGAGGAGCAAAAAGTCAGATTGCTTTATAAGTATATGCAGCAGAACACTCGATATATAAATATAAGCATGGACGTGGGAGGATTGCAACCACATTTAGCCTCCTATGTCTGTGAAAACAAATATGGAGATTGGCCCGACCTTTCGAAAGGCATTATTCATGGTCGCATTGGCTAGCAGGGCAATTCGGGGCTGATCATCGGACTGGGTAAAGGATAGATCATGGATAGACAGATTATCAAAAGGAATCTGAACTTTCAGATACTTACCCCAGTTTCTTTCACTGGCTAAGGTCTTAATGGACTGTAGGAACTCAAAGTTGGCACCTCTGGCAGACTGACAAATAGTGATTAAATATTGTGACCGTACCCCCGATTTACTCCATGGAGTTTGAATCACCCACTGAACGCTATAGTGATCTCAGGATCAATTATCCCATATATATCATGGATACGATATCCTATGAAATTGATGTAGACACTGCACTGGATATAAAGCTACCGGAAAATATCTCGATTGAGTCCAGATTTGGACATTATCGCGGAAACTATTCAGTCGAAAAAAATATCGTTACCATCGCGC
>JAGQWZ010000107.1 GCA_020436835.1 Saprospiraceae bacterium
CGAACCTTAGGACACCCGTGGGCATCACGATCCATGTTGTGGAGCAAGTGACCGGTGCTGCAAACATAGAACTGGAGCAATTATATCGTGAACTGGATGCAGTGAATCAGATATACAATTCTTCCGGGTTCGAATTCTTCTACTGTGGCTCACCCCGCACCATTGTAAGTGGAAAAAGCATTTATACCTATCAGGAAGCCGCCGAACTTTTAAACCGAATCTATCATATTCCCAACACGATCAATATATTTTATCTCGATGAAATCGGAGATCAGGAGTTGAGTTCATTTGCCTGTGGTATATCTACCTTCCCATTCAACAGTACACCGGAAAGTAGATTTATCATCATGCAGAAAGATTGTAGCACCAACGGATCGACACTTGCCCACGAAATCGGACATTTTTTCGGACTGTTGCACACCCATGAAACTGCATTGGGTGTCGAATTGGTCAATGGTGATAACTGTGAAAGTGCCGGTGATCTGTTGTGTGATACTCCGGCCGATCCAAATTTGGCATTCACCGGCCTGAATGGCTGCTCGTATACCGCACCATTCACCGATCCAAACGGAGACCTCTATCGTCCGGATCCCAGTAACATTATGTCCTATGCTCCGGCTACCTGCCGCCGGAAATTTACCGGAGAGCAGATTACAACTATGCAATTCTGGTATGACACTGAACTGTCCTATCTCGTCAGCAATTGTGATCAATTTCCGGATTACGCCATCAATAGTATGGAGGAGCAACTGACCATCTCCAGTGGCCAACAAATTAATCTGTCCGTGGCTTTTGAGCAATTTGGTAATATTGGCGATCAACAAGTTGCCATCGAGGTCTTTCTTCAATCAGAGTCAGATGTGCTTCCTTTTACGATATATCGTGATTTGATCAATTTTTCTGGTAATACCAGTCAATTTGTGGAGAATCTTCAAATTCCGGTTCCTTTGACCAGTGGTAGCGGTGAATACCAGTTGACTATCATACTAGATCCGGACGGAAGAATTTTAGAAAGAGATAAACGGAATAACATTATCATCCTGTCCATGACGGTTGATAACTCTTCGTTTTCTGATGTTACCTTGTTTCCGAACCCGGCACAGGATGTCATCAGGTTATTCTATCGTGATAAGGGGATCAGTGGCAAAGCGGTAATTACCATTAGCGACGCTATAGGACGCACCTATTTTACTAAGCAATTATTCAAGAATAAAGAAGAACTCTTTTCCGAAATAGCGGTATTCGATCTCCATCCCGGACTTTACATATTAACGCTGTCATTCGACAAGTCAGACCGCATTGAATCATATTTATTTATCAAGGAATAAACGGATAAAAAAGACTGCACAGATTGCACTGAAATCTTCCGTTAATAACTGAGTGTATCTGCTAATTTCGATAATCCAATGGTGGTTTCCGGTCTCCCACCAGACTTTCATATTCGAACTGAGCACCCCTGCGACGATTCAACTCGGTCCAGGCTTCTTTGATTTTTACGTCCTCACTGAATAGGTCGGCAGCTGTCATCGCCATAGTCTTTGCCGCGACTTTCATTCCTTTTATTCCGATAGAGGTTCCGCCACAGGCAACTGCCTGCCAGCTATGTGCCGGTGTGCCCGGAGCCCAGGTAGCCGCACGCATACCTGCCGTGGGAACCACCCAGCTCACATCGCCAACGTCTGTGGAACCACCGGTACCTTCTTCTTGTATCCGGAATGGTTTGACCGCTTTGGCCGATTCAAGGTTAAATAGGATATCACCAAAACTCTCAGATAATTTTTCGGCAAATGCCAGCTCTTTCTCATTGTAATACACGCCACCAACTTTCAGCAAATTGGTGTGCATCATACGACCCAAAACTTCATTGGGTAGCAGGTTATAAAGACCATGAATTACTTCATACTCCATTCTTGTTTGCGTGCCTTTAGCCGCACCATTTGCCGCTTCCACGATCCAGTTAAAGTTTTCTTTTACCTGTTCGGGATTGGGGTGACGACAATAGTAGAACACCTCGGCAAATTCAGGAACCACATTTGGAGCCTCCCCGCCGCGAGTGATTACATAGTGGATTCTTGATTTGGTATCCACATGTTCCCGCATCAGGTTTACCATATAATTCATTGCTTCCACCGCATCCAGTGCAGAACGACCTCTTTCAGGTGACCCGGCAGCATGGGCTGCCTTTCCGTAAAATCGAAATTTGGCCGATTTATTGGCCAGCGATGAGGCCGCATCCGCACTGTTCTCTGAGGATGGATGCCAGTGAAGGACCACATCAACATCATCAAACAATCCGGATTTAACCATATATATCTTACCCCCGCCGCCTTCCTCGGCAGGGGTGCCGAAGAGTTTTATGGTTCCGGTTATTTGTTCTTTTTCCAGCCAATTTTTAACGGCAATTGCCGCCGCTGCGGATCCCACGCCAAATAAATGGTGACCACAGGCATGGCCGGCTCCTCTTTCGGATAAAACCTTTCTTTCCGGAAGGGAATCCTGTGAAACCCCCGGCAAAGCGTCAAATTCTCCTAAAATTCCAATGACGGGTTGCCCGGTACCGTAACTGGCCACAAATGCCGTGGGCATCTCCGCTACCTGCTTCTCGATCGTGAATCCCGCCCCAGCCAATGTTTCCTGCAATAATTGAGAGCTCTCGTATTCCTGATAACCCAGTTCTGCCAGCCCCCATATTCGCATCGCGACTTCTTCATATACGGCTGCTTTTTCATCTATATGATTTTGCAGCATTTGGTCCCGGAGGTTTTTTTCTTCCGATTGCGCCGAAACGGCATTCAATAACGAAAGCAACAGACAGCAACCAAGTAAGCAACTTTTCATTTCTTTAGAGTCTTTTCCTCTTCTAATGTAAGAATTTGTCATTCATGAAATGACCGGGTACCCCGGCCCTAAATTTTCAAGCCGTACGCATCCAGCCACTTTTTTTGTTTCTTGACAGGTATACTTATTTTCGCAGCTTACAATTCTAAAACCGAGCGTTTTGAAGAATTCCGAATCTTATGATCTGATCATCATCGGAGCAGGACCTATAGGAATGGCCTGCGCTATAGAAGCAACCAAAAACGGACTGAAATATCTGGTCATCGAAAAAGGGGTATTGGTGAATTCTCTTTATCATTTCCCTACCAACATGACTTTCTTCTCCACTTCAAACCTTCTGGAAATTGGCGATGTACCATTCATTTCCCATTCCGACAAACCTACTCGCCGTGAAGCGCTGGAATACTACCGACGGGTGTGGCAAAGTTGGAAACTCAATATTCATCTTTACGAGGAGGTATTAAGTGTAACCGAAAAAGCTAAAGAGTATCAGGTAAATACTTCCAGAGCGCAGTACAAAACCCGGTTTATGATTATTGCTACCGGATTTTTTGGCAAATCCGTTTCGATGAATGTGCCCGGAGAGGATTTGCCCAAAGTGCGCCATTACTATGATGAAGCCCACCCATATATTGGCCAGAAAATACTGGTGGTGGGGGCAGCCAATTCGGCCTGTGATGTAGCACTCGAAACCTATCTCAAAGGGGCAGAGGTAACCATGGCCATCCGATCGGCAACTATTTATGAGCGGGTCAAGTACTGGATAAAACCCAACATCGAAAATCGCATTTCCGAAGGGTCGATCAAAGCATATTTTGATACGACCGTTAAAGAGATAAGACCCCGAGAAGTTGTCCTGGAGACTCCCGGTGGAGACGTTACCATTGAAAATGATTTTGTACTTGCCATGACCGGATATCAACCCGATTATGGACTCCTGGACATGATCGGTATTGAAAACCGGGGGGATGAATTCAGAACACCGGTTTATGACGAGAACACATTGGAAACAAACCTGCCCAATGTCTACCTGGCCGGTGTCATTTGCGGAGGGCTAAAAACAAATGTTCTCTTCATTGAAAATAGCCGGATACATGCGCAAATGATCCTCCGGGATATCATGGCAAAACGAAGCGTTTAGAGCCTGTTCTGGCGAGTCGTATTTTTGATTTGGAAATTGTTATGCTGGTCTGTAACTTTTGATTTCCCGATGCGTATAATATACAAATGACAGCCAACGAATATAATCAATGTGTAAGTGAACATGCGGATGGCCTTTACCGGTTCGCTGTCAGCCTGTTGTCTGACCTCACAGAGGCAGAGGACATAGTACAACATGTCTTTGAGAAATTTTGGCGCAGACATGAAGATGTGGAATTAGGTGCGGCAAAGACGTATTTATTCACGAGCGTGCACCGGGCTTGCATCGACTTCTTTCGCCGGAAAAAAACCTCAAGGAACACCACAGAGCTACTACCTCATCACGACGCAAGTGTAGCAGGCCATGATTACGAAACCCGGCAGCTAATCCAGAAGATGCTGCAAAATCTTACCGAAGATCAAAAATCATTGATTCTGTTAAGGGACTATGAAGGGTACTCCTACAAAGAGATCGCAGAGATTTTAAACCTGACCGAAGCACAAGTGAAGATCAACTTGTTTCGAACCAGAAAAAAGCTACAATTTTTTTTAACCGGTAGCAACGTAAAAAGGGAAAAAAATGAAATACACAATAAATAATTACGAGGAATTTGCTCTGGACTATCTGGAGGGAAATCTCGATGCTGAAGACCTACAGGAATTTGAAGCTTTTTTAATCTTAAATCCTGAGATTAAAGAGTCCCTTGATGAATTTAGCCTGGTGACTCTGCCTTCCTTCACCCCTGTCCTGCCGGATAAAAGCGCTCTTTATAAAAAGAGGCCTACCAGAAAGATGTTTCCAATTTATCTACGAGCGATTGCTGCAGCAGTTTTAGTTCTGATATTATTTGTTTTCCTTATCAATCATAAAAAAGACGAAACAAATAATCAGGTGGCAAATATTCATCCTGAATACCAACCGGCGGTAGAGACACCAGCACATCAGGAAAAAGTGGAAAACATTGAAAAAGAGAAAAAAGAATCTCTCGCTTCTGCTCCTAAAACGGAGACACCATCTCCCAGAATTAAAACGCGAGAAAAGCCAATTAAGAAATTAAATATTTCTCCGGTACCCGAAGAAAATGCCGAAAGTGATATTGAAGAACTGGCAATGAACTTCGCCATCGAAGCAGAAAACCAAAAGCAGACAATTATAATTCAACCAATAGTATTAATTGATAAAATAAATATAATACCGACTACTCAATTCAATTATCAAATAGAGCATCGGCCGACTTATTTGATTGTTGAAGAAGAAAAGAGGGAAGACACCATTTCGAAAATCAGTAAACTCTTAGCAAAAGCCAATCTAATTCCAGATGGTCTGCGTGAAGAAATTGAAGATATTGATTTAAAGGAAAAGATGATTCCCGAATCTTATGTTGACCTTAAATAGTGAAAAAACTATGAAACAGATTTTAATCATCTTCATATGCTTGATCAGTTGGCAATTGAATGCTCAGGAAAATGATCGCACTTACCGAGATACCGTTACCTACCGGGATACGGTCAGGAATGAAATTTACAGAAAAGACCGGGGACCTGGACGATCTTACCGGCACAGAAGGGTACGAACCCGATATGGGCTGGTAGATTTTGGAGTCAGTGCTCTTTCTTCTTCGACAACCTACCGGCTGGAAAATGGGATAGATCCTTTTGAATTGCGACTATTAAAATCACTTAATATAAATCTGCATCTCGTACAGCAAAGGGTAAGTCTGGCTGACAGGTATGTCAATCTGGTTTATGGACTTACCATAGAGTCGCATCGCTACCGGTTTGATAATCCCGTGGTTGTGCTGGAGGATACCCCGGAGGTACAATTTGAATTTTTCGAAGACCGGAAGTTTAAGAAAAACCGCCTGGCGTATACCTATTTGAGTGTGCCATTGATGTTGAATTTTAAGTCTAATCCAAAATATCCCTACCGTTCTTTTCATCTGAGTGCCGGAGGGTATGCCGGACTTCTACTGGGAGCTAATTTTAAAACGAAGGAAAAAGGAGATAAGGAAAAAATAAAGGACAATTATGGATTAAATACCTTCAGGTTTGGTCTACGTGGCGAAATTGGATACGGTCCGCTCATCCTTTATGGCACCTATGCTTTGAACAACTTATTTGATCCGGATAAAGACAACGGTTACGAAGTGACTCCTTTTTCGATCGGACTGATCGTCTGGCCATTCTAATACTTTCAATCAAAGAGCAATTAAGCGATTTAAAAACCCGTGTGGGAGAGATTATTTCCACTTAATATTGCATCCTGCACTGGGTTTTTGTTGAAGTTTAACCGGTTTTTTCAAAATTAGGGCATCCAATGCCTCAATTAAATCTTCTCCGGTCAAATCTACATTATTTCCCGGCCGGGAGCCATCTAGTTGTCCCCGGTAGACTAATTCAAGATTTCGATCGAAAACATAAAAATCGGGCGTACAGGCAGCATCGTAGTCCTTTGCCACATTCTGGGATTCATCAAATAAATAAGGAAAGGGATAATTTTTTTCTTCGGCAAGGATCCGCATTTTTTCCGGGCCATCCTGCGGATATTTTTCAATGTCGTTAGATGAAATCGCCACAAAATTAAATCCCTTCATCATGTATTTTTCCGCTATTTCAATCACCTGGTCTGTAACGTGAAGTACGTATGGACAATGATTGCACCAGAACATGACCACAGTGCCCAAATCAGAGCGAAGATCATCAATGCTGATCATTTCATCTGAGACTACATCGGTTAATTTGAAATAAGGAGCTTGCGTACCCAGCTCCAACATGTTAGATTCGGTGAGTGCCATGATGTTCGTAACGTTTAGGCTCTTAATATAAATAATTAATTGAGCAAAGGCTAGTTTAGAGGAGACCTTAACATACAAGTTGTGTCAATTCCTAAGACGTAATTGTTTACTATATGGAGTGACGAGGCCTGCTCCGCTCCGGAAAATCCCTGGATCATCGTGTCCTTCAATAAACGCTGCGCACGCTCCAAAAGTGGACCGGATACCGGGAGAAAAGACCAATGCCATTTCTCTTCTTCATAACCGGTTCTTCCCTGTGATTTATCGGTGTAGGGCTGGCAGAAGCCATATTCAATAGCATGGCTTTTCATCCAGTCATATACCTCTTTACCCTCACCGGAGCCGAAGTATTCATTGTTAAATGCATTAAGGTCAATATCGGTGCCCCAGTGGTGTCTTGAACTTCCTGGCATACTGCTATATTTAAGTATCTGCCGGGCTCTTTCTGTCTGATCTTCAAATGTTGTGGCAAGCTTATTCGATTCCAGTGGCGTTAATCCATTCCATTTTCTTTCCCAGATACCTTTTTGATACTCAAAATTTCGGGTTGCTGAACGAATGACCAGTTCTATGCCTGATTCTTTAGCGGCATCATGCATCCGGATAAATGCCGCATAGGTATCTTTTCGCAAGTAGAGTCCTTCCCGGTCAGCGTGCTTAATGTTTACGAGGATAAAATTGGTATCCAGAGCCGGCTCGAACTTTCCCATGATGTATTCGGTTGTCAATGAATCGACAGTGTCCCTTTCGGCAGCCATAAATACCTGATCCACAGGACGCCCCGAGATCGTGGATTCTTTACTTCCGGAATCTTGCCTTGCACAGGACACAACTAGAATACCACACAAGAAAAAATGGATTAGTAATTTCATTGGACTTCTACGCTGAGTAACCAAAAAGATTTTTTTCACGGATTTTCCTGGCCAGATTTTCTGGAATGAAATCTTCCCAACCGGTTTCTCCCGATTTAATCATGTTTAAAATATTATTAGGAATAATGGAAAGAATTTCCTTGTTATATTTTTCAACGGACACAATAAATCCGTTTTCAATCAGAAATTTTACCAAAAAACTTATGCCGGCTGGAACAGGTAAATTGTCGATCGTGATCAATGTCTCAAAATCATCTGACAAAGCCGGATAAGCATAAACTTTGATTCTTTTTGTAAACAATTGCCCAAATTCGGCGAGCAGCATATCATCTTTATGCTGATTATATTTTTCTGTAATGATCTCAGACAACTCACGCACACCAATCACCAACCCCAGGTGTGGGATCTTAAAGTCATCCAGATATTGAATGAGTGAAATATGATTAGTACAATTTGAAACAATGACCTTCTTATTGCTGGCACATAACATATCGGCCCGGTCAAGAAAATCTTTTTCATCCACATCTCCATTCCAGGACAAATAGTCCAGGGTGAGTTCAGCCATCAATTCGGATTCACTTCCATCCACATCGGGATCAGCCTTAAATTGCTGATACGCCACCTCGAAGACATCGTCAGTGACCAGGGTGGGTGGTCTGAAATGACCACGGACCACCATCAATGATTTCCGGTAGAGAAATTCCGAGGCATGGATGTTCTGGCCTGCTTCATCAAACATAGTCACATCGGTCAGACCCAGTCGAACCATGTCAAGGCAAACCAAGCGATTATCAACAGAGTTGAAATCTGGCCCGGACAATCGTATCAAATCCACCTGTACCCGTTCTCTGATCCCATCCAGTAAAGAATCGATCAATGACTTCTGATCTTCAAAGTAATTGAAACAGGCATAGATCATATTTACCCCCAGAACGCCTATGGCGGACTGTTGTAACTGAGCATCATTGTCCAGCATTTTCACATGCACCACAAAATCATTCGGCTTCTTGTCAGGATGTAATTGGAATCGCACTCCCAACCAACCATGTCCACTCACCGTACGTGAGTAGTTTAGAGCAGCAATCGTGTCTGCAAAAACAAAAAAGAGATTACTGGATCTTTCTTTTTTTAATCGGGAATCCAGGAGGTGGTATTCGTGATCAAGCATTTTATAAAGCCTGGATTCACAGACATAGCGGCCACTTTTTTCTGTACCATAGATTTTATCGGAGAAAGTTTTGTCATAGGCGGACATCGTTTTTGCAATGGTTCCGGCAGCAGCTCCAACTTTAAAGAATATTCTTGCTACTTCCTGTCCTGCTCCTATTTCAGCAAAAGTTCCGTAGATTCTCTCATCCAGATTTATTTCCAGAGCCTTCTGATCAGTATCTAAAATTTGGCGTTGAATCATAATTGTGCCCGGCAAAAATACTATTGTTTCTATCAACGCCAATTGTCGACAAACATTGAACACAACGCTCCATTTTTCCTGCCGGCCCATTTTCAATGCACCGGTGGTTATTCACATCATTTCTCCATAATCCGATCGATAGATAAAGGATATTAATCGAATAGACCTGCAACTTTATCCGCAGCCAATTATTTTGAGATCACATATTCTTCAATGTAAATCTCTATTGTTATGAAAAAATTATCAATACCCATATTACTGATTTTAATGTTGCCTGGGCTTAAGCTCCTTTCACAAACCCTCAGCATGCCTCCCAGTGGGGAAAACCAGAAATCTAAGGTTGTACAGCACATTGGCGGTATTGCTACGGTGTCCGTGGAATATAGCAGTCCCGATGTCACCGCCCCAAATGGAGAAGATCGAACTGGTAAAATATGGGGCCAACTGGTTCCCTATGGACTTACTGACCTGGGTTTTGGCAATGGCAATCCGGGCCCCTGGCGTGCCGGAGCAAATGAGAATACGGTCATACACTTTTCTAATGATGTTATGATCGAGGGTCAGGACCTGCCTGCCGGCAGCTACGGCCTGCATCTTATTGCCGCAGAGAGTGGCCCGTGGACGTGGATATTTTCCCATAACACCAGCCAATGGGGAAGTTACTTCTATAATGAAAATGAAGATGCGCTGAGAGTTGAAGTGCAACCCACTGCATGCGAGCGCACGGAGTGGTTGACTTACGAATTTATCGACCGCAAACCCACCGAAGCCACGTTGGCATTGAAATGGGAGAAAATGCAGGTGCCGATGCGTATCGAAGTCCAGGACTACAATGATTTGTATGTGGAGACATTTGGCAAAGAATTGCAGGGATCTGCCGGCTTCAACTATCAGAACTTTGTGGCTGCCTCGCAGTTTTGCCTCTCTAATGACACCCATCTCGAGCAGGGTCTTGCCTGGGCAGAAGCGGCGATCAGTGCTCCTTTTGTAGGGGTGAGAAATTTCAATACGCTACAAAACAAGGCATCTATTCTACTGAAAATGGGGAAATCGGACGAGGCAGAGGAAGTGATGATGGCGGCCGTGCACGATCCCACTGCCAACGCTTTTCAGATCCATCAACTGGGTCGTCAGCTTATTTCCATGGGTCAGAAGGAAAAGGCGTTGGAAATATTTAAATACAATCATGATCATTTCGAAGGGGCCTGGCCCACGAATGTTGGTATGGCCCGCGGATTGGCGGCGGTAGGGAAGTATGAAGAAGCCTTAAAATATGCAGAAATGGCATATGAAGAAGCACCGGATCAACTGAATAAAGATGGTATGAAGGATGCGGTAGAAAAACTCAAGATGAAACAGGACATCAATTAACCGGCCTCTCCCTGATAAAGTCGAGCTAAAAAGAAGAAGAACAATCCATTGATAAGGACGGGTGGTTTTATCACCCGTCCTGCTTTTTATGATCTTGCTTTCACGCTACTCTACTTCCGGCTCTTACAAACAATTGTAATAGTCATCAATATTCCGGTACTTTGCGTCGTTTTAACATGTCTCCTATAAGCCGGATCAATGAAAGAAATTCTCAAGAAGCTGGTTACAGAGCGAATCCTTGTCATCGATGGTGCCATGGGTACCATGATACAGGGGTATAAGTTGCAGGAAGCTGATTTCCGGGGTGATATCCTGAAAAACCATCCCAATGACTTAAAAGGGAACAATGACTTATTATCCCTTACGCAGCCTGGTATCATTACCGATATTCATCTTGAATATCTCAAAGCCGGAGCAGATATTATCGAGACCAATACCTTCAATGCGCAGGCCATATCTCAGGCAGATTATCACTGTGAACATCTATCATACGATATAAATTTTGCCGCCGCAAAGGCTGCCCGAAAGGCGATTGAAATCTTCCGCGAACAGGATGACTCCAAACCCAGGTTCGTAGCTGGTGCCCTGGGGCCGACCACCCGCAGCACATCGCTTTCACCCGATGTGAATCAACCCGGTTACCGGGCGGTTACTTTCGATCAACTGGTTGTTGCCTACTATGATCAGGCGCGTGGATTGGTTGATGGGGGTGTGGATATCCTTCTGGTTGAGACGGTTTTTGACACCTTAAATTGCAAAGCGGCACTCTATGCCATTGATATGCTTCAGGAGGAGAAGCAAACGGATCTTCCGGTCATGGTCTCCGGAACGATCACGGACGCCAGTGGCCGTACCCTGAGCGGTCAAACCGTCGAAGCTTTCTGGATTTCAGTAAGCCATATGGATCTTTTCAGTGTTGGGTTGAACTGTGCGCTCGGAGCGAAAGAGATGAGACCGCACCTTTATGATCTCTCTGCTATCGCTCCCTGCTTCATCAGCGCGTATCCCAACGCCGGCTTACCCAATGAATTTGGTGAGTACGACCAAAGTCCGGAAGAAATGACTTCGCTGATCCGCGAATTTGCCTCCAGCGGGTTGGTAAATATTATTGGAGGATGTTGCGGGACCACGCCTGACCATATCCGGCTAATGGTGGAGGCAGTCAGAGGAGTGCCAGTCCGAATCCCGGCTACACCGGATGGCTATACCCAACTCAGTGGCATGGAACCACTGATCATCCGTCCTGATTCTAACTTTGTCAATATTGGAGAACGAACCAACGTCACCGGATCACGCCGGTTCGCCCGCCTGATCAAGGAAGACAAATACGATGAGGCGCTGGAAGTAGCCCGTCAACAGGTGGAAGGCGGAGCCCAGATCATCGACGTGAACATGGATGAAGGTCTGCTGGAATCAGAGCAGGCAATGACCAGGTTTCTAAACCTGATCGCTTCCGAGCCGGATATTGCCCGCCTTCCAATCATGGTTGATTCCTCCAGGTTCAGTGTCATCGAAGCAGGATTGAAATGTCTTCAGGGTAAAGGCATCGTAAACAGTATTTCATTGAAAGAAGGGGAGGCAATCTTCCTGGAACAGGCCAAGAAGGTCAAACGATACGGAGCTGCGGTGGTGGTGATGGCTTTTGATGAAGAGGGACAGGCCGATACGATGGAACGAAAGGTTCAGATCTGTCAGCGGGCATACCAAATACTGGTTGAAAAAGTCGGCTTCAAGGCGGAAGATATCATCTTCGATCCTAACATATTTGCTATCGCGACCGGTATTGAAGAGCACAATCGATATGCGATCTATTATATCGAAGCAGTACGTCAGATCAAACAGACTTGTCCCGGAGCAAAGATCAGCGGAGGTGTGAGCAATTTGTCCTTCTCCTTCAGAGGAAATGATGTAGTGCGTGAAGCCATGCATTCTTCCTTTCTTTACCATGCGGTCAAAGCTGGTATGGATATGGGGATCGTGAACGCCGGAATGATCGAAGTATATGAAGAGATACCCAAAGATCTGCTAAAGCTGGTGGAAGATGTCATCTTCGACCGGACGTCTGACGCTACCGAAGCGTTAACCCAATATGCCGAAACCATCAAGGGTAATGGCCGGCTGATAGAGAGAGATCTGTCCTGGAGGGAGCATTCGGTGGAAGAACGTATTGCGCATGCCCTGGTGAAGGGACTTACTGAATTTATCCAGGAAGACACAGAAGAAGCCCGTCAGAAGTATGGCAAGGCTTTAAGCGTCATAGAAGGTCCTCTGATGGATGGTATGAACATCGTGGGCGATCTTTTTGGATCCGGAAAAATGTTTCTCCCTCAGGTTGTGAAAAGTGCCCGGGTCATGAAGACTTCAGTGGCTTATTTGACGCCATTTATCGAACAGGAAAAATCCACTTCGGAAGATGTCCGGGCTAAAGGCAAAATCTTGCTGGCCACCGTCAAAGGTGATGTGCACGATATTGGAAAGAATATCGTGGGGGTGGTGCTCGGTTGTAACAACTATGAGATCATCGATCTCGGGGTCATGGTTCCGGCAGAGAAGATACTCGATACAGCGGAGAAAGAAAAAGTGGACATCATTGGTCTCAGCGGGCTGATTACTCCCTCACTGGATGAAATGGTGCATGTCGCCAAAGAAATGCAAAGGAGAAACTTCCGGCTTCCCTTGCTGATCGGGGGTGCTACCACTTCCAAAGTGCACACTGCGGTAAAAATAGAACCCAATTATAATGGTCCTACGGTATACGTTCTGGATGCCTCGC
>JAGQWZ010000108.1 GCA_020436835.1 Saprospiraceae bacterium
AATTGGAACTTGCTCTGACCAATAGAGATCAGAGTGGAGGAATAACTCCTGAATTCAGCAATTCTCCGAATTATGTTCTGGATGCCTGGATAGCCTGGAATTTTGCAGGAAATTTTAAGATTCAGTTCGGACAGGGGAAATTGCCCGGAAATCGTGAGCGTGTCATTTCTTCCGCCAATCTTCAATTCGTGGATCGATCAAGGCTCAACTCACGGTTTAATCTGGACAGGGATGTCGGCCTTCAGCTCAAACATCACTTCAATCCATTCGGCAATTTTGAAATCAGAGAGGTTGTGGCTCTCAGTCAGGGGGAGGGAAGAAATGTGACTGCAGGCTATTTTGGAGCATTCGACTATACATTCCGCATGGAGTTTTTACCCTTTGGCTCTTTTCAGAGCAAAGGAGATTATATAGGATCTTCTATCGTCAGCGAAGAAAAACCAAAGCTGTCAATCGGATTGACTTATGATATCAATGACAGAATGGTCAGGGAAAGAGGTCAGTTAGGCGACTTTATTCAGGACTCACTTGGCTTGTACACAGGAAAAAGGGTGGATTCTTTCCACGCTGATTTAATGTTCAAGTACAAGTCCTGGTCCTTGATGGCTGAATATGCCGAGAGGGATGCTTTTGATGGAAACCCGCTCATAACCGATGAAAGCGGAAATGTATTGGGAGAGTATTACACAGGAAATGCCATTAACGCTCAACTTGGTTTTATGTTCGCAGATGGTTGGGAAGCAGCTGTGAGATATACGGATGTTAATCCCGATGAGGAAGTTGACAATGATGAGGATCAATATACCTTAGGCCTGTCACGGTTTGTAGTTGGTCACAAACTCAAAGTTCAGACAGATTTTACCTTGATAGACGAACATGATTCTTCTAATGATGGATTTATGTGGCGAACTCAGGTGGAGATTCACTTATAATTGCCTTATCAAACTATACTAATTATATAGCAGCATGGAATTCGGTTTTAGTGATTTAATTCAAATACTAGGAGCACTTGCCTTCTTCATTTACGGGATGAAGATGATGAGTGACGGTATTCAAAGAGCCGCGGGATCTCAGTTGAGGAATATTCTTCGCACCATGACGAAGAACCGCTTCCTCGGGGTCTTCACCGGATTTCTGACTACTGCCCTCGTGCAGTCATCTTCGGCTACCACAGTAATGACCGTATCTTTTGTGAATGCCGGTCTCCTTACACTGGTAGAGTCTGCAGGGGTAATGATGGGAGCCAATATCGGAACCACCATAACCGGTTGGATTGTTTCCATTCTGGGATTCAAAGTAAAACTCGCTGCCTATTCAATTCCACTGTTCGCTATTGGAATACCCATGTTGTTTGCCCGAAGAGGTAAAGTCAAATACTGGGGAGAGTTTGTCATTGGTTTTGCCATCCTCTTCCTCGGATTGAGTTATCTGAAGGATGCTGTACCTGATATCAAGAGCAATCCGCATATTCTCGAATGGCTGCAGGATTTCACCCATTGGG
>JAGQWZ010000109.1 GCA_020436835.1 Saprospiraceae bacterium
CAAAATAAGGAACAGGTTTGTTACAGCGATAAAGGAAAAATATGAATTTTGTTTCAAGCTACTGATTTTCGGGAAACAAAAATATAATAACTGAGCACAGCGGAAACAGTAAACACCAAAATACTCTTCCAACCGGTTCCACTAACCTGTTCCATATTTAGTGACGGGGAGATGCCAATATCCTTATACTGCATGGGAAAAGCGTAGGGAAAATAGGCAGCCAGGGCCGGGAAAGCCATATAGCAGATGAAGCCCACTACCAGCAGGATGACGCCCAGACTTAAAGGAAAGACCTGGTTTTTGAACAACAGCGAAAAGGTGAATTGCAGGCCGATCACCCCCAGAGAATAAATCAACACTTTCATGGCATCTGAGCCTATTTCGGAAAAATGAGGGAAAAAATACCCGAATTCCGTTTCCGGATGCAGCCAGTAAACGGGGAAGGCGAGCAAATAGGAAGCAAGTAAGAACAACAACAAAACGCCCGCTGTAAAAAGGACGGTAATGACCAGCTTCCCACCAAGTAATTGCCAACGGGGATTGGGGAGGGTCAATAATATCCGCCAACTATCCGCCCTGTCTTCCTGATGGATGATGAGGCTGGTAATGGCAATGATCACAAGTGGGAAAATCAGCAAAGAGAAATAGGTCATGTTCATATTCAGGTAACCTTCCCAGGGGTTTTTTCCCAGTTGAACAAAGGCTTCAGGCCCCATCATATATAGGACCATCCGGATGAGAGGTAGCCCCAGTCCACTGATCAGTGCCAGATTCATCATGGATCTTTGATTTAACTTCACCCATTCTGCTTGGATCGTATTCCACATGATTATTTGCTGATTTTAAAGAGTGATCGTATCAATGAACAATTGCTCCAGTCCTTTTCTGTCAGGCTGTAACGCATAGATATCTACTCCGCCGGAGGACAGCCGCCTTACAATAGGGGGAATGTCCATTTTGCCTTCGATCCGGATCTTTAGCTTGCTGGTCTTTTCATTGGCTTCAATTTCGGCATGCTTTGGTTGTAGTAAGGCTGTCGCTCGGGCGGTATCTGATACTTCTATTTCCAGGAAAGTATTTTTTTGCCGTAAACGCCGGAGTTCTTCCATACTGCCCTGGAATAGCAGGGTCCCATTCTTGATAATGCCGATATCGGTGGCGATCAGTTCGATCTCGGAGAGTAGATGGCTGGATACGAGGAGGGTCTTGCCCTGCTGGTTTAGATCCAGTAGCAGCTTCCGGAAAGCGATCCGGCCGGTCGGGTCCAGTCCGCTGGTAGGTTCATCCAGTACAATTAGTTCGGGATCGTCGAGAAGAGCGATGGCTAAACCCAATCTTTGTTTCATTCCTGTGGAATACGCTTTACACTTTTTATAAAGATTGGGGGATAAGCGCACCATTTCCGCTACTTCCGTAATGCGCGCCACCGGCAGCCCCCGGTAACGGCAGTATATTTTCAGATTATCATATCCGGACAAAGTATCGTGACAGGAAGGGGATTCAATTAAGAAACCGACCTTTTTCATAATGTCTCCCCGGTATTGTTGCAGGGAGTGGCCCAGTACCTGGAGCTTCCCTTTTTGAAAAGGGATCAGCCCGGCAATGTGCTTGATAGTGGTTGATTTTCCGGCACCGTTCTCGCCGACAAAAGCGAAAATGGACCCTCTGGGCACCTGGAGCTGTAGATCGTGTAATACCAGGTTTTTTCCATGATAGGAAAAGCTCAGGTCTTCTATTTCAATGACGTTTGAATGTGTACTCATCTTGATTCCTGATATTGATCTAAAATAGATATCACTCTTTTGATCAGATAATCATTGCCGCCGTCGGTAAAGTGGATAGCGATGGCGGCCTTATTTTCGGGAGAATAGTAAGCAAACGTATCCCACAGCCCATCGTGCCCGTGAATGAAATGGCCAAACACTTTGACCGACTTAATGCCCAGGCCGTATACTTCGTTATCCTTGCTTGGTGTGGTTAGAGATAGCATCTCCTCTAAGGTTGCTTCCAGTTGAAAAACATCTCCATTAAATAGATGATAGAAGAACCTACTCAGATCGGCAGTAGTGGAGATCAAACCGCCTCCGCCGAATAGATCAACGGAAGCATCTACCTGAGAAAAGTCTATCCGATCGTAATAGCAGCGAACCAGCGGGAGCGCATTCTTAGGAGGCTGTACAGTTTCCATCCAGGTAGAGGTTAATCCAATTTTTTCGTAGTCGATGAGTTGTTCCACGGCATCGCCCAGATTCAAACCGGTGATTGTTTCCAATATTTCTCCCAGAAGAATATAACCGGTATCGCCATAGTGTTGACTTTGCCCCGGTGGACCTAGAGGGGCGCCCCATCTCACGGCCCCTTCCAGTTGTTCCGTTCTGGTCCATTTCTTTTCTGTTTGAGCACGGATCATGGCGATATAGGGAGAAGGATGAGCACTGGAGCCGAATACATAATCGTATAGGCCTGAAGTATGATCCAGGCAATGCCGGATGGTAATTTTGTTGATTTGATAGCCATCGGCTTCCAGCAATTGCAGGTGATGATCGGATATAAATTGGGAAATGGGATCCTCGATCGATAATTGTCCTTCTTCCTGTAATCGGAGAATAGCTGCCGCTACAAAAGTCTTGGCCACACTGGCGATCCGGAAGGGCTGATCGATGTGGAAGTTGGAGAAGTTGTCCAGATCGCTGACACCGGCGGTACCGGTCCAAATAATGGCATCCTCCGGTGCGTAAACGGATAGGCTGACGCCCGGCGTCCAGGCAAATTTGGAAGAGACGGTATTGTCCAGTTCTTTCTGCAGCCGTTCGGCTACGGAGGTCTTGTGCTCTTTACAGTTAGCCAGGAGCAGGCAAATGATCAACAAACTTATCAACCGGCAGTTTTTCATTATGCTCAATGATTAAACAATGCCGGGAAATTAGTGGGTCTTTACATTTTCTCATTGTAAAATTTCGTCAAAAAACTGAGATCGGGGCGCAGCATGAGGAGATTTTTCTGGTTGATCAGTTGTGAAGGACTGACACCGGCGTACTTTCGGATCTCTTTGATAAAATGACTTTGATCATGATAACCGAAACGCACCACGTAGTCCATCCAGTCGGTGTTGTTCGTTTCAATAATACTGGCCACTACGCTTTTAAAACGTTTTAGGGTCAGGTATTTTTTAGGAGAGATCCCGGCCTCTTCCTTAAATCTTCTTTCGATGGTGCTGTAAGAGTAGTTGGTGCACTGCCGGATGGTTTGCAGGGAGAAGTCAGGTCCAACCTCATCTGCTACTTCGGTGATAAATCCGGAGATATCGGTAAAACGATCTTGCAAAAAATCGAGTACTTCGGCGATGATCTGTTTTTCGTTTTTGTCCACCAATCCCTTTTGCAGTTCGTTGCTGCTTTCGCCAAAAATCTGTCTGGCCGGAACGATGGGCTGCCTGATCAATTCAATCGGCCGGATGGATATGAATGGGAGCAAACTAGCCAAGGCTCGGCTACGAAAAGAAACGATCACAAATTTTTTCAGGGAAGACAGATCCGTATAAATATTTTCGTGCAGGAAGGCAAAGAGCGTGCTTTTGGTGGTACTATATTGCTTTCCGCGGTACCAGTAGTCCAGATGCCCGCGTAGAGGAATGAATAGTTCCGGAGTAATGCCGGGATAGGAGATCGTAGGCCGGGTATCCGTCTCAGCGGCGTTTGCAGTTTCACTTACCCAGATTGAGGCGATGTATTTTTCTATATAGGTATGAGCCATGACTTTTAATCTGCATACATTTAGGCGATTCCTATGACGATTATCGACGAAAACGGATAAATGGGGGATAATTCGCTCAACTTCCTTTTCCAAGGCTGCTAATGCTTCTCTGTCAAATTCTTTTTTTTTTTTTTTAAAGGCATAAATAAAAAGCGCTACGCGTTTAGAATTGCGGCCATTATCCCACATTTCATTGCCAAGGCTTACACTCTTTACGTTTACCTTTCCGTATTCATAGGTTACCGATATTTTTTCTGACCAGTTGTTCCACTTATCTCTGCGCTTGGCTTCAGCAGATGTTGGATACTGAAGAGATCTTTAGACTAGTCCGACCCCTTTAAGATGGGGAATGTGACGCTGCATTTATTATCTTATTAATGGCCTCGGTCACTTTCTCATTTGAGGTAGCAATATTCATTCTCATAAACAATGCACCTTCCCGCCCAAACCAGTGCCCTGCATTGAGACCAACCCCTGATCTTTTGGTGATGTCATCGAACATGGCCCTGGAGTCATTATATATCGCTCTAAAATCCAGCCAGACCTGATAGGTGCCTTCGGGTTTTATCAGTGCAATTTTTGAGTTTTTTATTTCCTCTTCGATGGTTGCTACATTTGCCTCGATCACTTTGATTAACTCATTTAGCCACGGCTTTCCATCCCGATATGCCGACTCCAACGCAACGCTGGTTAGTGCATTGGTTCTTCCCATATTGTATTTTTTGAACGTATCGGAAATAGAACGTTGTAGGTCTTCATCGGGAGTGATGGCTACAGAATCGGCTATTCCACAAAGATTGAACGTCTTTGCTTCCGAGGTACAGACCACCATCCTTTTGTAATCACCGGCAAATTGCAGTATGGAAGTAAATTGGTTGTCGAAAAGAATAATGTCTTTATGTATTTCATCTGAAATAAGCAGGAGGTCATTTTCTTTACAGATCCTCACGACATGTTCCAGCTCTTCTTTTGTCCAGACCCTTCCCACCGGATTGTGAGGATTGCAAATGATGAGGATCTTATTGTTTGCTTCTTTTGCTTTTTCCTCCAGATCCTGAAAGTCAATTTGGTATTGTTTGTCAATCAGCAGCAAAGGGTTTTTCGTAAGGGTACGCTTTGTCTTTCGGACTACATCACGGAACTCCATAAATACCGGAGGTTGCGTGATGATCCCGTCACCTTCTGAGGTGAAATTTTCTAAGAGTATGGCTATGGTGGTGGTAACGCTTGGACTATAAGTTAGGTAATATTCATTCAGATCGATGCTGTAATTGTCCTGATACCAATTTCTTTGGGCATTTAGAAAGGAATCCGGTTTGTATTCATACCCAAATCCGGAGTTCGTGATGCGCTTTTTTAGGGCCTCCTGGATCGGTTGGGCAATTTGAAATTCCATATCCGCTACCCACATGGGCGTGATGTCCGTTTTCCCGAACAGGGATTTCAATGTTTTTGGGTTGGATTTGGTTAAGGGCAGTTGGTTTAATTTTTTGTCGATCTTCATGGTCTGACGTTTTATGGTAAGATCGCCCTCAATTTAGCCCTTAATTCTTCTTCGGGCAGCCCTTTTTCAATGGTCTTTCTTTATCCAGTAACCTATTAGATAAATGCTTGTTGCCAGTTGCTGGTTAATCGGTTGACAAACTGGCAACTGGCAACAGCCTGATTATAAATTAATGGCGAATACTATCACATAAAAGCGCAGACGACTAC
>JAGQWZ010000110.1 GCA_020436835.1 Saprospiraceae bacterium
AATACTCGTCCAGAAGTTGACCCGAATAAGAGAGATCATTTACCTGGGCCTCCATAGCATTGCCCAACAGCAGAAACAGCAAAATCCACGTTATCTTACTCATAACGGGTCAATGTAGTAAATACCGCTCTTCCTCCCCCTCTTTCCTACTACTTTTAAAGCAGAATTCTATAATCCGATAATTCTCCGGTTCAATTCTTCATCTGGTGAACCTCCGGCAAAGTCATCAAATGCCTTTTCGGTCACTTTGATCATGTGTTCCTGAATAAAGGGGGCTCCTTCTTTTGCTCCCTGGTCTCCATCTTTTATACAGCATTCCCACTCCAAAACGGCCCAACCGTCATAATCATACTGAGCTAACTTACTGAAGATCGCTTTGAAGTCGACCTGACCATCACCTAATGAACGAAATCGGCCTGCCCGGTTGATCCAATCCTGAAAACCACCGTATACTCCCACTCTGCCAGAAGGAATGAATTCAGCATCTTTTACGTGAAACATCTTGATAAATTCGTGATACAGATCAATATATTCGAGATAATCAAGCTGTTGCAATACGAAATGGCTGGGATCATAAAGTAGATTAGCCCGGGAATGATTACCGGTGGCTTCCCGGAACATCTCGAAGGTAATGCCATCATGCAGATCTTCTCCCGGATGAATCTCATAACATACATCCACTCCTTTTTCATCAAAATAATTCAGGATGGGTAGCCATCGACCGGCCAATTCCTTAAAGGCAGTCTGAACCAACCCCTGAGGTCTTTGGGGCCAGGGGTAGACGGTATGCCAAATCAAAGCCCCAGAGAAAGTCGCATGCACATCAATACCCATATGCCGGCTGGCATCGGCAGCATATTTCAGTTGTTGAACCGCCCATTCCGTTCTTGCCTTGCTATTACCTCTTACTTCGGGAGGAGCAAAACCATCAAACATTACATCATATGCAGGATTTACGGCTACCAGTTGTCCCTGAAGGTGGGTGGACAATTCGGTAATCTCAATACCAAACTCTTTGGCTCTGCCTTTGAATTCATCGCAATAGTCCTTGCTTTCTCCGGCTTTTTTCAAGTCGATTATGCGGCCATCCCAGGTGGGTATCTGAACCCCAACATAACCGAAGTCTGCAGCCCACTTACACAGATTTTCCAGGGTATTGTATGGAGGCTCGTCTCCGGCAAATTGAGCCAGGAAAATAGCCGGTCCTTTTATATTTTTCATGGTTAGATTTGGTTTTAATTTCAATTATTCAAAAGTGATCCATTTCTGATCACTGTTCGATGATTCGACCACCTTATTAATAAACTGCATTCCACGCACGCCATCACTCACGGTTGGAAAATCCTGGTAAACCGGATCCACTTCCTGTCCATCGAGCCGGGCCTGGACACACTTGGCAAAATTGCGATAAATATTGGCAAATGCCTCCAGATATCCCTCCGGGTGACCTGAAGGAAGCCGCGTATGCGCCTGCGCACTTGGCGAAAGGTTTCCGACTCCTGTCCGGATGACGTACATCGAACCTTCCAGTGGTTTGACGATGAGACTGTTGGGTTCTTGCTGGTGCCATTCGATTCCGGCTTTCGTACCGTAGACTCTTATCCGGAGATTATTTTCTTCGCCTACTGAAATCTGACTGGCAAATAAGATGCCTCTGGCTCCATTATCAAAACGAAGCAACACATTGCCGTCATCGTCCAATTGACGACCTGGTACCAGTATCGACAAATCCGCACACATTTCCTCGATCTGAAGTCCGGTGATGTACTCCGCGAGATTTTCCGCGTGCGTACCGATATCACCCATACAGCCCGCAATCCCGGAACGACTGGGATCCGTCCGCCAGGATGCCTGTTTTTGATCACTGTCTTCAATCTTCGTGCTCAGCCAACCTTGTGGATATTCCACCACGATTTTTCTGATTTCACCCAACTGTCCCCCGGATACCATGTCTCTTGCTTGCTTTACCATCGGATATCCGGTGTAATTGTGGGTTAAAGCGAAGATAAGACCTGATTTTGCAACCAAAGATTCCAGTTCTCTGGCTTCCCGCAAGTCAAAACATAGCGGTTTATCACATACGACATGGAATCCATTTTCCAGGGCCATTTTAGCCGGACCGAAGTGCACATGATTTGGCGTGACAATGGAAATAAAATCCATTCGGACATCTTCCGACAATTGCTTTTCTTTTTCAATCATCTCTTTATAGCTTCCATAAACGCGGCTGGGATCCAAATATAAATCTGCTCCCGAAGCTTTTGATTTTTCAGGATCACTGCTGAATGCACCACATACCAATTCGATTTCGCCATCCAACGCTGCGGCCATCCGGTGTACAGCACCGATAAAGGCACCTCTGCCTCCACCTACCATACCCATTCTAATTTTTCTACTCATGAAATGTATTTGTGAGGTTAAGATTTAAATGACAGTCTTAAAAAACGGATGATAATGATAAGGATAATTTTGCGAAACCGCAATGAGCACAGGGGAGCCAATCTCATTTGGGAAGTTGAGATTTACTCTTAAATTTAAAGACTGCTATCATTTTAAATCTATTTAAACGAAAAACCATGAGAATCGTAAAAGGTGATGTCGAATATTTCCCCGGGATCGGAAAAGTCGAATTCGAAGGAAAGGATTCGGATAACCCCCTTGCATATAAATACTATGACGCCAACCGGATTGTGGATGGTAAAAGCATGGCAGAACACTTTCGTTTTGCCGTTGCCTACTGGCACAGCTTCTGCAATGAGCTATCGGATCCCTTTGGCAGTGGAACCCGACCTATGCCATGGCTCAATGCTACCGAACCGATGCAACGGGCCTATGACAAAATGGATGCCGCGTTCGAGTTCATTACTAAGATGGGGATTCCCTTCTATTGTTTCCATGATTTCGACCTGGTTGAGGAAGGCAACAGCATTCTGGAAAGTGAAAAACGGCTGCAAAAAATCGTTGAATATGCTAAAGAAAAACAAGGGGAATCGGGGGTAAAATTATTATGGGGAACTGCCAATCTATTTTCCAATCCCCGGTATATGAATGGTGCAGGTACGAATCCTGATTTTCTGGTATTGAGTTACGCCGCCACACAGGTAAAAAATGCCCTGGATGCTACGATCGCATTGGGGGGAGAAAATTATGTCTTCTGGGGTGGTAGAGAGGGTTATATGTCATTGTTGAACACAAACATGAAAAGAGAGTTAGACCATATGGCCCAATTTCTCCACATGGCCAAGGAATACGCCCGGAAACAAGGTTTTGAAGGCACCTTCTTGATCGAACCAAAGCCCATGGAACCAATGAAAC
>JAGQWZ010000012.1 GCA_020436835.1 Saprospiraceae bacterium
AACCAACTCATCATCGACGACCAGAATTCTTCCAACCGAACGGACCGGATGATCTGGTGCAGCATCGTATTTTTCTTCGACCGTTTCCATCAAATTAAAATCTCTGATATTTTTCTGAGATGCGGAAGCAGCAGGTCCTGAGACCTCCAGGGTAGTCGTATTCGGCAGGGTAAATGTAAAGACGGATCCTTCTCCCGGTTCCGACTGTACCTCGATTTCACCACCATGCAATTCCACCAATTGTTTAGTGATGGTGAGACCCAAGCCGGCTCCTCCGTATTGACGGCGGGAAGATCCGTCGGCCTGTTCAAAACCAATAAATATTTGCTCAAGTTTATCTTTTGCAATGCCAATGCCGGTATCAGACACAGAGACACTTATACTTTCTTCAGACTTTACGGCGGTCACTTCGATCTTTCCACTGTCCGTGAATTTTATTGCATTTCCAAGGAGGTTAAATAGAATCTGCTGCAATCGATTTTCATCGGCCAGCACTAAAGGCAGATCCGTTGGTACCGCATTGATTAATGTGACATTTTTTAATCTGATCGAGGGTTTTAGTAAAGTACAGACCAGATCTGCCACCGAAAACAGATCGATCAAAGTTTTGTCTAATTCAAGGTCACTATTGCGAATGCGGGAAAAATCCAGCACATCATCTATCAGGTGCGAAAGCCTTTTTCCACTTGCTGTAATCAGGTCAAGATTCTGTTTGGTTGTTTCCGGCAATGCACCGGTCGCTCCATCTCTGAGCGATTCGGCCAATCCGATAATGCCTATCAATGGTGTACGCAGTTCGTGCGAAGTATTTGCCAAAAATTGGTCTTTTAACTGATCAACCTGTCTTAAGCGTTCATTTAATTTTCGCTCCCGGTCTAATTCAATTTCCTGAATTTGCAGCTTGCGACGATGCACGGACGTTCGCCATCGATAAAAAATAAAGAGTAAAAGAAATCCGAATAAGATGAATAGGCTTCTGGCCCACCAGGTCTGATACCAGGGAGGGAGAATTTGGAGCGCCAACATCTTCGATCTTTCTGACCATATTCCGTCGGCATTCGCCACCTGTACCTCGAATACGAATCTGCCGGCCGGTAGATTTGCATACCGGGCAAAACCCAGATTCCCTCCATCGACCCAGGTTTGATCAAAATGCTGCATGCGATAACGAAAACGGATACTGGAAGGATCACTATACTCACAGGATACAAAATCGAAAGAGAGCGTATTATCACTGTAGGGTAAAACCAGCCTTTCGAGTTCACCCACAAAAGTATCGGTCATCAGTTTTTCCCCATTCGAAAGAATATTGGTGATCTGTACAGTAGCCTGTACCGGAAAATCGTGGATTTTCTCTGGCCGGAAGATGGTCAAACCCCGCGGTCCACCCAACCAGAATTCACCCCAGGAAGAATGTAGTACAGGAATTCGGGTAGTTAGATTTTCCTGTATCCCGTTCGACAACTGATATTTTCGGATTTCATTTTTCCCGGGATGATATTTCCATAATTCATTTTGAGTTTTTAGCCAAAGATTTTCCTCCTTATCTTCCAGGACGGCCAAAATACTTTCATTGGTTAACTCTGAATTTTTACTGCTTAATAAATCGTATTTAAAATTGAATTTATTTACCTGAAACAATCCACTTGAGGTAGCCAGCCACAGGACTGAATCCTGCACTCCTTCGCAAAATCCTTTGACATCCCCGATTTCCGTCAGGTTCTGTCGATAGGACAACTTATCCTGCTCGAGACGGAAGATGAGGACCCGGTCATAGTTTGCCGTGAAATAGACCTGCCCTAACCTGTCTTCATAAATCTTATAAAAGGGTAAATCCTGATAATTAACCAGCTCCGGGCAGGGGATGATAGAGATTCCATCTCCATTGCTGAGAATTTCCCAAATACCCCGACCACTGCAAAACAAAATCCTGTCATCAGAAAGCTGGTACAGTGGAGTGGAGACCGATGAAACAGCATCCGGCATTAAAGCCACCTCGTTCCAATGCATCTCCTCTTTCTTTTGGGAAAAAAGCACCCTTTTTGTGTTGTTTTCATATGAAACAAGCATCCATAAGCGATCTGAACGATCAAGTAAGAGGTTTTCGATCCTGCCTCCTGAATAAGAGGATAAACGGGGTGCACGAAAGTGTCTATTGATAGCACCACTGCTGTCGAGTATTGCCACGCCATCCGACACCAGATTACACCAGACTTCATGATCATTCCGTTGAAAGATTTCTCTCATTTCCACCTGAGAACCGAATTGGTCAAAGCTGACCAGGGGAAAATTATTCTTATTAAAAGAAGCATATTCAACCCCTTTCCCCCAAATGGAAGCCCAGAGTGTTTTTGACTGATCAACATATATTTCCCGAATATCAGCGGAGCGAAGACTGAACTCATCATCCGGGATCGGAGCATATTGCATGGTGAATTCCCGGGAAATTAAATCAAATAAAAGAATACCAAGATTTTCGGTGCTGACCAGTACGTTTGTTTTATCGAGTGGGAATACAGACCAGACTGCTCCCAGCTCCTGTTTTTTATAAACAGGATACAGATCCAGATGTCTTCGCTCATATGAAAATATTGCAAAACCCTTCTCGGTACCGATAAATATAGTGTCCGAACTTAAGGGGTAAGTATTGTACGTTTTGAGGCTTGATCCCCGTCCTGGACTGCCTTCCAGAAAATGCTGCACTTCACGGATACTATCCTGTAAATCAATCAATTCAATCCCAGGTTTACCGAGCATGCTTGAAAGAAGGTAGCGTTCTTCACCTTTAGATGAAATCACCAGGTAGTTCCGCTGCCCATCAATGGGACTCACAATTTCGTCGCTCCTATCTGTGGTATTGTAGCGGTGTACGATTCCATTATTTCCCAAACCGGTCCTGACCCAAATGGTGCCATCTGACGAATAATGAAAAGCATGATAATCCTCCGTAAGATATTCACCGGAGGTATTCGTCAACTGGATCGATTCAAAATGATCCCGGACACGGTAGTACACGTGCAGCGCTCCATAACTGGTAAACCAAAGGTTTCCATGCTTGTCTTCAAAAAAATTACTGGATATGATGTTGCCGCTCAGGGCATATTCACTGGTTGGATCCGGCCGGTACACTTTGATATTCTCACCATCGAATCGGTTAAGCCCATCCACGGAACTGATCCAGACAAAGCCCCGGGAATCCTGATAAATATAGGAGTTGAATGGATTCGAGAGTCCATCGGAGCGCGACAGATGATTGAAAGAGAGTGGTGTTTGGGCAAACGGAATTGCTGTGTACAGAATACCAACCTGAAACAACAGGAATCTGAGTACATTAGGCCATGTCTGGCGTTGATCTTTCTTCAAAGCGTAAATCGCATATTATTATCTGGGAGGACATTCCGGAGGGCAGGGCGACCGGAGCGCTGTACTTTCAATGGTAACCGCAGGAGCGCTTGCCGCAGCTACGTTCAGAACCAGAATCTCGGATCCATCGGAACCGGTAACTCTTGCCGGCATAAAATGTAGCCCGGTAACACCGGTCTGATTAGTTAGTCTCTCAATATCCGCTTTAGGAAAAAATGCCACAATGGGAGTCGTACGGTTTTGATTCTCGATATTTGTAATCTGGGCATCCCTGGTCGCACGATCAATTAATTTCAATTCCTGGTTTTCATTGTTTTGTACATACGAGTCCGAAAGATCCGTACCATCTGCGGCTGCTCCAACCAACATTAAGACGCCGGTACGTCCCTGATCAGGTAAACCACTGTAGATATTCAAACCCTGCGCATCCCGAAGTTGACCAGACAAGATCTTGGAAGTGAAGTAAATCTTGGTAAATCCTGCTTCTTTCGCCGCTTGCTTAGCTAATTGCTGCGCCTCTGTACCAGACAAATCCTGGCCACTAAGTTCAGCAATCGAAGCGATCATGAAAAACAAACTGTAAAGCACCAATGAAAGATAGATAGGGGAAGAGTGTGAGGTAACGGATTTCATTCTTTCAGTCTTTTGTTCCTTTGGTCAAGATAGTGAAAACTTTCAGTTCAGCGGCAAATACATATTCACCGCCAATTAAAGGTGAAAATCCAACCGGAGTCAGGTCTAAAATAAAGGGAAAGTATTTTCATTACTATTTAGTTGACTTTAGCAACTATTTCTATATTTTGTGAAATGCAAGACATAATTATCAACCAGGTACGGGATTTCAATCGATTCTATACGAATTTTCTCGGCATCGTCAACCGGTACATTCTGGGTAGCTCGTATTCTCTTCCGGAAGCACGGATCCTTTTTGAAATAAACCGGAAAAAGAAAGTGTCTGCGGCAGAGATCGTAAAATTGTTACAAATTGATAAGGGATATTTAAGTCGCATTCTGACTAATTTCGAAAAAAAAGGTCTTACCAAAAGGGTGATCTCCGAACTTGACGGCAGGGTTTATCTGACCTCTCTGACTACATCCGGCAGAAAAGAATTTTCGGCAATCGATCAGGCCTCCGCAGACCATATAAACAGAATGATCAGCCAATTAGATCATGAAGAGAGGGTAGAATTACTGGCAGCTATGCAAACAATTAAATCACTTTTGTCGAGGGTCGGAAGCGAAACGTAATGCAGCCCAACATGATAGGACTTAAAGATATAACCATTCGCAATCAGCTACAACCCGGCGATCTCGGCTATGTGATACACCGTCACAGTGTTTTGTATCATAAGGATTATGGTTTTGGTCTGGATTTCGAAAGTTATGTTGCCAGGGGAATATTTGAATTTTATCATTCTTATGATCCCCATCGAGAACGCATTTGGATCTGTGAACATGAAAATAAAATAATAGGATTTCTGTTACTCATCTCCCGCTCTGAAAGTTGTGCTCAATTAAGGTATTTCTATCTGGAACCTGAATACCGGGGAATTGGATTGGGTAAGAAATTGATGACCCTCTTTTTGGATTTTTTGAAAAAAGCCGGTTACAAATCCAGTTATCTTTGGACTACAAACGAGTTATTTGCAGCGGCATCACTTTACCGGAGGCATGGATACAAACTAACAGAGGAAAAACCTTCGACCAGTTTTGGTAAGCATTTAATCGAACAGCGCTATGATCTCGTACTCTAGACTGAGAGTTAATTCATAATAAAATGATCCGTTATATTACCGGACAAATAGTGTATGAGTAACCCGTGAAGTCATCGCATATATAATGAGAATCTAAGGTCAAATTTATTTTCATCCTGATAATGAAAGATCATTTTTCCGAAGGATCAGACCTGTATAAAAAATTTCGCCCCCGCTATCCAGGTGAAATTTTTAGCAGAATTAATGCAGTCATTAAGGACAAGCACCGGGCACTGGACTGCGGCACAGGAAACGGTCAGATAGCGGTTGAATTGAACCCATTTTTCGAAGAAGTTTATGCCATAGACATTAGCTTGCAACAAATATCGGAAGCGGATAAGATCAATGGTATCTTTTACTCCTTACAGCCTGCAGAAAAGACCAATTTCTCTGATGATTTTTTCAATCTGATTGTGGCTGGTCAGGCTGCCCATTGGTTCAACTTTAATGATTTTTTCAGAGAGTGCCACCGGCTCCTCGTACCGGGAGGAATATTGGCTTTGATCGGATACGATCTCGTTCGGGTTAATGTCGAAATTGATCGGGTGATCGACAAATTTTATCATACCATACTTGGCCCTTATTGGCCCCCGGAGCGAAAATATGTCGATGCGCAATACCTGGACATTCCGTTCCCCTACCCTGATCTAAACTTTCCACCATCAGAAATCAATTGTACCTGGTCTTTTTCAGAATTTGTAGGTTATTTAAATACCTGGTCCTCGGTAAAAAAATTCATCCGGGAGATAGGGTCTAATCCCCTGGATAAAATCAGCAAAGAATTACAGATATCGTGGGGCAAAAATGAAGTTCACATCATTCGTTTTCCGGTATTTTCAAGAATCGGTCAAAAACCAGGGTATTAATTACGGCAGATTTTATTCCACTTTCCCATATACCAGGACTGCTTTACTTTCCCCCCGAAAAGTTTGATTTGTTTGCCGGACATACAACCTGTTGCGAATTCCATTTAAGGACCATTCCTCGATCCCCGAAAACTCCCTGGGATTACCACCGAAATTAAAAACGCTTCGGTTATTTAAGATTATTTTCGACTTGTCTTCATTCCAACTGGCCCGTTGAAACCGTTGTCCAAATCCTGCCGGGACCTCATACTCAGCTCCATCTACGTTAATCAGGTGCTTTCTGATCACGTTATCGTCCCATTCCACTATAGTCGCCGATTTAACAGCCAGGAGGCTGTCAACCTGAATTATTTCGAGTGCCTGGGCTGCTCCACTTCCGAACCCGCCCGAAAACTGACTCTCAGCTTCAACCAGCTCCCAATGTCCGGTAAAATCCACCGGTCTCGTTGAGGTTAAACTGGATAAGCCGGCTACTTGCCTCAGGGGTTCAATCAAACCAGCATATGTAGGATCCTCCAAAAATAAAATCTGGCTACTTTCAAGGTAATGCTGGTATTGCTCCTTTGGAGTCAGCCGGGTCATACCCGACCAGATCACATACAGTATCCAATCAGGTTGATCAGCCAGGATCTCCAGCGTCGGTGGTACTCCCACTTCACCCAGTGCCAGGGGCTTCCCTCCGGAAAGAGCTTTAAGGTCTTCATAATATTTCTGATTAAAATCACTACCATAGACATGCAGCGAAAGGATATCCAAATATTCAGGGCCAGGAAAATATCTTGTGAATTCCCTCCCCGGCTCGGTGGGTCTGTCCACACTCCACATCCAAATGAGGTTATCGAGTTTATGGTGCTTTACCAGGCGGTCAAAAATTTGTTGATAAAGTTTTTTAGTGGTAAATGCTCCTTCATGTCGACCTCCCCACCAAAACCAATTTCCATTCATTTCATGGTAGGGCCGCCAGAGGACCGGCACATGGGCGTCCTGGAGTTGCTTTAAGAATCGGGCTATTTCATCCACTTGCGCCAACCAGCGCTTGTGTAAGGCACTACCCGGAGTCAGTATTTCGGCAAACTGCTCATCCAGTAATTTGCCCTGGACACTGGCCAGTGCCGAAGAATCCGCATTCTGCAACGGTTGAAAAGTAATCGGCTCATCGGCCGTGGGTGGTACAGCATGCCAACACAGGGTGATGATCGAGCCGGATTTATATTGCCGGATCGCTTCCTGTACGATCTCCGGTCTCGCCAAATATGAATCTTTATCTCCGTCAGCAGCAAAGCCAAAATCCTGACTCCATACGATTGGAGTTGCTCCGATATATTCAGCGGCAAATTCGGAATTCCTTGCTCCCGAAATGGGAAAATTGTGTTGACCACTCAACGTGTGTTTTCCGCTAAGGTCATACAGTAATTTCAACAAAGCTCTGGCTTCGGGAGAGGCATCGGGGGTAACAGGCTCCTGGGCGAGAGAATTTACAATGCAAAAAACCAGAAACAACGTAGTGTAAAACAGATGTCTTATTTTCAAAATCAAAAGGTATTAATGGACGGCTGAATATAGTCAATTAAATACCCGATCTAAACTATCTGATCGATCTTTATCACTTTTCTTACACTCATAGATCCAATTTACATCTTTCTAATAGTGTAAATCAATCATGATGAAATTACGATAATAGCATCATTGCACAATGCTTCAAATTCCAACCGGTGGATTTTATTCAATAATAATGCATCCCTGCTTTGCAAAAGCCTGTTTTCCACTTCAAAAACTCCCGACAAAATGAAGACAAAAACTTCATTTCGTTCAGAACTAAAATTTAATTCACCATCCTTCCTCCCTGAATAGCTTCCGATCCAGGTTTCATGATTAATTGGCATCAGGTTGTTCTCAATATTTTGTAAATCAAAAAC
>JAGQWZ010000111.1 GCA_020436835.1 Saprospiraceae bacterium
ACATCAAATACGGGTACATTTAAGTTACCTCGGCCATCCTCTCTTTGGGGATACCAAATACGGTGGAGATCAGATAATGAAAGGCACGGTCTTCCAAAAATATAAGCAATTTGTAATGAATTGCTTCGATCTGATGCCTCATCAGGCCCTGCATGCTCAAAGTCTGGGATTTGATCATCCGGTGAATGGTGAAAGAATGTATTTTGAAGTTGATCCACCCGAGCCGTTTCTGCAACTCGTTGATAAGTGGAGATCCTATGTCAACACCCGTAAAGACATTCTGAAAGATGACCATTAAGGAAGCTTTTGTACAATTGGGGAAATGGATCGGAGAAGGAGATGAGGAACTGGAAAAACTAGTGAATAAAGCATCCATTCAAAATGCCTGGTTCACACCGGAAAACATCACCACTATGCTGTCCTCCATCCAAAGGAATTATCTGGAGGCCAACGAATTGGATTCCTGGCTAGGAAGATATCCTGAGCGTTTACCCGCAACACCCGCGAAAGTAGCCTTGATCCTGGCCGGGAATCTACCACTGGTCGGGTTTCATGATGTACTATGTGTTTTGATCTCAGGACATCACGCCCTGGTGAAACTTTCGGAAAAAGATGATATTCTGTTGCCCGGACTGCTCCGTAAAATGGAACAATGGTACCCACCAATCCGGGAAAGGATCACCTTCGTCGATCGCATCGTCAACTTTGATGCAGTGATTGCTACCGGATCCAATCAGTCAGCGGCGAATTTTGAGCGATATTTTTCCCGTTATCCGAATATCATCCGGAAAAACAGAAACTCAGTAGCAATCCTTACCGGCCATGAGCGCAGCGAGGATATGAAGAACCTGGGTAACGACATTTTCTCATATTTTGGATTGGGCTGTCGAAATGTATCCAAATTGTATGTACCCCAACGATATGACTTTGTACCCCTGGTGAAAGAGCTCAACAGTTTTAAAGATGTTGTCAATCACAGCAAGTATAAAAACAACTACGACTATCATCTCGCATCTGCACTGATAGGGAATCAGAATTATATGAGTAATGATTGCCTGCTTCTTATTGAAGAGGATTCTATTGCATCGTAGGTCGCAGTGTTGCATTATAGCTACTATCAGTCACTAGATGAGATCCGGGTTGAGTTGATGGATCATGCAGATGGCATTCAGTGTATCGTCGGTGATATTAAGCTGTCGCCCTTTGAGGTCATCGCTTTTGGCCAGGCACAACATCCCCGCTTAGAGGACTATGCTGACAATATAGATACGATGGAATTTCTAATTTCACTTTCCTGATAAAAGAAATAATCTCTACGTGACGAAAAAAGAAATAGCGCTTGAAATAGCCGGCCGTCTGGATAAACTGTATCCGGATCCTCCTATTCCCCTACAGCATCAGGATCCCTATACTTTGCTGATTGCGGTCTTGTTATCTGCACAGTGTACCGATGAACGTGTAAATAAAATTACACCACTACTGTTTGAAAAAGCTAATAACCCCTATGACATGGTCAAATTGGGCCGGGATAAAATACAGGATATCATCAGACCCTGTGGATTGGCGCCAATGAAGTCTAAAGGGATTCACGGTTTATCCGAAATATTGGTCGATAAATATGAAGGCAAAGTGCCTGATCGTCTGGATCTGCTGGAGGAGCTACCGGCGGTAGGTCATAAAACAGCTTCAGTAGTTATGTGTCAGGCTTTTGGGGAGCCGGCTTTTCCAGTAGACACTCATATTCATCGCCTGGCCTGGAGATGGAAATTGAGCACAGGTAAAAGTGTGAAAAAGACGGAGGCGGATCTGAAAAAGGTCTTTCCAAAAGAATTGTGGAATAAATTGCATTTACAGATAATTTATTTTGGAAGGGAATATTGTCCGGCACGGGGTCATGATCCGCTGGTTTGTCCGATCTGCAAAGACTTCGGACGTAAAAGCCTTTTTACTTCCTGAGATTAGAAAGGGTAGTTGATCGCAAAATTCCAATTGATTACTTCATTGAGAGGAGGAGAGTTCCTTAGGGCGGAGTGGTTGCCCTGTTCATCCGAGTAGGGATTTCGAAGCTTGAGTCCAATATCCAGAATAATTTTGAAATAGTCAGCATCAAACCGCATTCCTGCTCCGGAGCCCAGGGCAATCTGGCGAAGGAAGTCTTTGCTGAATACACTTCCTTCCCGTTCATCGGGTCGAATGGTCCAAATGTTTCCGGCATCAAGAAATAGAGCTCCTTCAATACGCCAGAATATGTCGAACCGATACTCTGCATTTAGTAGGAGTTTGATGTCACCGGTTTGAAAAAAGGGAGTGTTGGACTGACGGGTATTAGTGGTGTCCTGATAGCTGCCAGGACCCAGTTCTCTTATTCGCCAGGCTCGCATACTGAGAGGACCTCCCAGATAGTATTGGCGGACAAAAGGAATGACTTTGGAGGTGCCGAAGGGTGTGCCAAAACCAATATTTGCTCTGAATGCGAGAGCCTGCTGTCCGGCAAGCTGTTTATAGAGGCGCCCATCAACTTCCAACTTTGCAAATTGAGCGAAGGTGTGATCTCCTATGCGAAAGGGCGTCTTTGCCCCATTGGCTATGAGATTGGCTAAATATATTTCCGTTCCACTGACCTCAAAGGCGGCGATAAAAGCAGAGGAAAAGCCCCGGGTTCCCTGCAGCCTTTCCAGAGTGTAATTAATTCGGTTGAAGAAGATGCTGGTAAAAAGTTGAGGTGCAAATGATTTACGCGCAAAAGTCTCCTCCGAATAGAGAGAATCGAACTCCTGTCGTATGGTGGGATTGAAATAGGTAACCGATGGATGCACAATTTGCAATCTTTTTCGAGTCGTCGCTGATGCTACCACGGACCGGAAACCGTAGCCCGCGGTCAATGAATGATAGTTAAAGAAGTTGAAGAGATCTACATATTCATAGGTCAAATCGATTACAGATGTTCCATTGGATTTTATTCGCTCGTACTTTTCGGTCGACAAAATCCCGGCTTTCTGCAGACTCTGGTATAAGCCAAGAAAATCTGCATATCTCGGAATTTCCAGAGTGTTGGAAAAATTGAAGTTGGCGGCATTGAAAAATCCTTTGAGTTTTGGATCCACTTCAAAGCTCAGGTCGAGAATATTGGAGAAGCGTTCTGAACCACCGAGAAAATTATTATTTATTAGTCCCAGATTGGTACCCAGACCGATAAACGATTCGCTACTTACCGTGGTTCTGTTTAATTCAAATTCTGCCGTGGTCTCTATTCGTTTGGCCGGGAGAAGCTCAATTTGAAAGTCCACTATATTCGATCCATCAGATCGGGGAGAGGAGGTGATGTCGGCAAATTGGATAGCAGGCAGTTGCAGTTGGGTGCGGGTTAAAGTGAGATCCTCTCTTCGAAACAGGTTGCCAGGCCTCAATTTGATATAATTGATCAGTGCTTCGGGATTAATTCTGTTTTTTGTCGCAAAATTTAAAAATTGAACAGAGTCCAGCACGAGTGTTTCATCGGTGGTATTTATAGCTGTCTCAAATCGATTGAATACTTTGACGGAACCTACATATTTTTGATTGAATCGCCCATCCTGGCCAGGTAAAATGCGCAACCGCATTTCCACCTGAGCATTGCTGGTATCGAACGCCTCCAGAGGGCTGAAATTGCCCAGGGATAAATTCGCAAACCCCTCTTCCTGCAAGTCTTTCAGGATCCTCAGTTTTTCGTTATACAGGTTATTATTCGATACCGCCGCTCCCGGTTTCAAATAGGTTGCCTGGATACCATCATTTAAATATTGCTGAACCGTAGAATCAGGTGCCTGTAAATCAAAAGATTCTACCCGGTACAATTTGTTTGGACGAACATAGTAAGTCACCTTGACCTTCCGGTTGATCACGGTATCTGTATACCAGACATCAGGTGTGAGGTATCCCCGGTTGAACAACAGTTCTTTCATGGCGGTAACCGTTGCCTGAGTTGCAGTGGTATCATAAATGCTGGGCGGCTCCACCAATTTGCTCTGGATGAACCGATCGAATTCGGTGGTATCTCCCTTTTCCTGTTGCCTATAATAGAACCAAAGTCTGGGTTTAAAAAAGATAAAGGTCCGGTCATTCGGCGTCTGGTTTAATTGTGTTTGCAACTCGTACCGCAGAATGCTCCGGTCGGGAATCGAATCACCTCCTACAAACCGGATGTTATTGCGTACCAGAATTTCTTCTCCTTCTTTGAGATACTTGGTGGTATTACATGCGCCTAAAAGAAATACGAATGTTACGGCAAATGCGATGTACCTTAGTGCCCCGCAAGGTAAAAAGGCTAGAATACACCGGTATGGAGGTTCCTCAAGTTTCAAAGGGTCAGCTCAGGTTTTTACAATCTTTAAAACTAAAAAAGTATCGCCAAAAGTATGGTTCTTTCCTGGTGGAGGGTCGTAAAGCTGTAAGTGAGATTCTAACAGATAATGTATTAACAGTCAAATCATTATATGCCATTGCCGAATGGATTGTGGAACAAAGTCACCTTTTAGAAACCAAAAATATACCGCTTTATCAAGTTGATCCTAGAGGACTGAAACAAATAAGTAGCCAAAAAACACCGGATCAGGTAGTTATTGAATGCCAAATACCTGAGCCTCCACTGCCTTCGCTCGAGTCTGGCTGGCTCTTGTTTCTAGACGGTCTGAATGATCCCGGCAACCTCGGCACGATCATCCGGTCAGCGGATTGGTTTGGGGTTAGCCATATCGTTATGACTCCGGGAACGGTAGATTGTTACAACCCCAAGTGCATTCAATCTTCGATGGGCAGCATTGGAAGGATTCCCCTGCACTATCTCAGTATACAGACTTTGAAAGAGTTCTTGCCCCGGCATCCAATCCTCCTGGCTGATGCTTCCGGTACTCCCGTTGCTGATATCGATGTACCTGACGGTGGAATCCTGGTCATTGGCAGTGAGAGTCATGGTATATCCAATGATATCTATCAATTCGAACATCTTGCAGTTTCACTTCCCAAAGCTGCGGGAAGTAGGGCCGAATCGCTCAATGCTGCCATGGCTGCCACCGCATTACTGGCTATCCTTTGTGCTTAATTGATAATGTTGGTTTAGATTTACAGGAGCTTTTCAAGGGCAGCATCCAACTGGTAGGGACTGACACTTGTGGATGCAATGGTACCATCTTTATCAATTAAAAAGGTCTTTGGAATACTCCTTACACCATAAACGGAGGCGGGAGCAGAATTCCAATATTTGAGATCGCTCACATGGTTAGGCCAGACCAAGTTGTCCTGGGTAATCGCCTGCTTCCATCGGTCGGCCTGTCCAGGTCGATCCAATGAAACACTAAAAACAGTGAATCCCTGATCTTTGTATTTATTGTATGCGGTCACGACATGCGGGTTTGCTCTGCGGCAGGGTCCGCACCAACTTGCCCAAAAGTCCAGTAGGACTACCTGTCCCTTGAGATCGGACAATTTCATCATTTCTCCATCCGGATTTGGAAGCTCGATCTCAGGTGCCGGCTGGCCTACCTTGATCAGCTCTTGTGACTGTATCCGGGCTATCTGCTTTTCTACATTGCCCAGTTCTGTGTTATAAAGGGTCGTATAATCTGATTCCGGATATGCTGCTTTCAATCGATCTCCCACTTTCCTCATATAGCCGATGGTTTCCATACTGGGTTGGAGTCCCAGGATGGCATAGTGCATCGCAGCAATGGGATCTTCTGTCTCATCAATCAATTTGGGAATATCACCCGGTCCGATCTGTCGTTTTCGGATTTTACTCATGTTTGATAGCATCTCTGTTGCGGCGGAGGATCCTTCAATGGCGAAGTCATGTTCCCCGATTTGATTTAGAGTAGTGTTAATGACCATTTGAGATTCTGTGCCATCGAGAAAGAAAAGAGCTCGTTGGGATCCCACCCGAATTCGATAGATCCCCGGGGGAAGGGGCTGCTCCAACTCTATTTTAAATTTTCCACTTGCATCTATTGCTGCCTTCTCAATCACCTGGGTTTGATTCATCTTGACCTGATCAAAGAATACCTGCAAGTCCTGGGCGTCAGAGATGGTTCCTGAAATAGAGGGTTTGCCACTTCCGGCTGGTTCACATGCAGTCATGACCGTAATGGCGGCAAAAGTCAAAAGGAGATACTTAAAAATCTTCATCTGTTTATAATGTTTATTAATCTCAGCTTGATCACTGAAGTGATTTAAAGTTCACAAAGATAACCCATAAGGTCGCGCTAAGGTTTATCTACAATTTATTGTACAAACGGCAACTGTACTTGGCTTAGTGTGTATTTAATAAATTGCATTCGAACCTCATATTACATTTTTTACAAATATATTATTTATGTGATGTACTCCTTATATTTCATGGTACCCTTTGCCAGATTCTTGAGGCATCTAGCACAATATTTTTTGCAATGACGAAAATATCGTCATATATTAGACGAAAAATTAGACATTGACGAAGTATATCAAAGGAAGAGGAGCGCAGTTAAACACACCGGATCCCTATGCCAAATTTTCCAGGGGTTTGCTGAGGCCGGATCAGGCTGATTTGGAAGACGGTTGTCTCCGGAATAGTCAGTATCAGATGGTCTATCCTAAATCAATCGTGAATGAAGTGAAGAGTCCTGATGTGGGGATGGAATTCTCAATTAATCCCTATCAGGGTTGCGAACATGGATGTGTCTATTGCTACGCTCGGAATACCCATCCATACTGGGGATTTAGTGCCGGGTTAGATTTTGAATCTAAAATTATGGTCAAATCCAATGCTCCGGATCTGCTGCACCATCATTTAAGTAATCCCGGATGGAAGGCCAGGCCGATCGTGCTTTCAGGTAACACTGATTGCTACCAGCCAGCGGAGAGCAAGTTTAAGCTCACTCGGGGGCTGTTGAAAATCTTTCATGATTTCCGACACCCGGTAGGGGTGATAACTAAAAATGCCCTGATCCAGAGAGATACGGATATTTTGACCGAACTGAGCAAAGATAATCTGGTAAAGGTCATCTTGTCGGTCACCACTTTGGATGAGGACCTGCGGCAGAAGTTGGAACCAAGAACCAGCTCGATCAAGAAGCGACTTCAAACGATCGCCCATCTGGCAAAAGAAGGTATCCCTGTTGCGGTCATGGTAGCTCCAATTATCCCGGGAATTAATGACCATGAAGTCATGGAAATTGTGAGAATCTGCTCCTTGATGGGCGCCCGAACGGCTGGATATACTATTGTTCGATTAAATGGAGATGTTCAAACCATATTCAGTGACTGGCTTTCTCTTTCATTTCCCGATCGAAAGGAGAAAGTACTGAGTAAGATTTCAAGTTGTCACGGTGGTCAGGTAAATGATAGTCGATTCGGAAAGCGGATGCGTGGTGAGGGCAAAATAGCGGAAATTATACGGGATCAATTTAAACTGGCCGTTGCAAAATATATGAATGCTGAACCTCCGGTGGTACTGAATACGGAACTGTACGAGAAATATCGAAGTCCCCAATTACTGATTGATTTTTAGTATTTTCTTCGAGGTATCTGTGAGCAGGAGATTTCTTATCATTGAGGAAACTGATACGCACACTATGAAGGAAGATCAACTTAAAGATTGGGAAAAAGTTGAATCAGAAAGGGGGCCGGACTTACCGCTGTTTGAGGCAGAGTTTCGTCACATGAGGAATCCCCGAAATGGCAAGGTACTGAAGGCGATCGTGCTCAAAGTACCGGATACAATCAATATTATTGCCGTCACTCCAAATCAGGAATTAATTCTGGTCGAACAATTTCGATTCGGGGTAAACCGGTCGATTGTGGAATTACCGGCCGGACTGATCGATGAGGGAGAGACTCCTCTGCAGGCAGCCGAAAGAGAGTTAATGGAAGAAACCGGGTATTCATCGCAGGATTGGCATCTTTTGGGTAAATCATATGTTAACCCTGCTTACGTCAACAACGCCTGTTACCATTACCTGGCCTTAGATGCGAAATATGAGGGCAAGACCAACCCGGATGAATATGAAGATCTTCGGGTGCATCTGTCACGAATTTCCGGACTGGATAAACTAAATGAGGCCAATCTTTTGGTAGATGCCATTGGTCATGCAGCGATTTCAGCCCTGGGTCGATTTTTAGGTATATCCAATCGGGACTAATTCTTGGCTTCTTAACCTTTGTCTCTATCTTAGCAGCTTAATCTAAGGGGTAAGATCAACAAATGAAAAACCAACACTGCACGGATACGGTCATGATGGTTAGGCCGGCTCAATTCACCTTCAATCCGCAAACCGCTCCCAACAATGCATTTCAATCCAGCGAAACTGATTTGACTGCCCGCATGATACAGGAAAAAGCATTGAAAGAGTTTGAAAATCTTGTGGATCAATTGACCGAGATGGGCATTTCAGTGTATGTGGTTGAAGACAGTAATGATCCACCTAAGCCTGACGCTATTTTTCCAAATAATTGGATCACTACGCATCGCAACGGGGCTATTATTACTTACCCGATGCAGGCTCCGCTGCGCCGCCAGGAGCGAAGAGAAGATATTGTGAATGATCTGATGCACAAATATGGTTTCGACCGGCGGTATTCTCTTGAGCACTATGAAGAAAAGGACCAGTTTCTTGAAGGAACGGGAAGTATGGTGCTTGATCGCCTACACAAAATCGTTTACGCATGCATCAGTATCCGAACCGATCCTACAGTGCTGGACAAATTTTGTGCATTGACGGGTTACGACCGGGTAGTATTTAATGCGACGGATAAAGCGGGTCAACCAATTTATCATACCAATGTGATGATGACTTTGGGTACCGACTTTGCCGTACTCTGCCTGGAATGTATCGATAATCCGGAAGAGCGAAAGCTGGTCAGTAACCACCTGGTCAATAGCGGGAGGACGATTATTGAAATATCGGAAGCTCAAATGAGTACTTTTGCCGGTAATATGCTGCAGCTTAGCGGTAGTTTTGACCGCCAACTGATCGTAATGTCCTCCCAAGCGAAGAATTCCCTGACCGAAAGTCAAAAAAATAGTCTGACCGAGTATGGTACCCTTATCGATGCCCCTTTGGATACAATAGAATACTTTGGGGGAGGCAGTGCTCGCTGTATGATCGCAGAGATATTCACACCCCTTTCTGACGGCGACTTTTAGTTATCAAATTACAGGGGATTTAACTGTTAGTTTAGCAGTATAAGGGCTTAAAGCTTAGTGATTTTTCATTGTTAAAGCTAGTCTGATAATAAATTTCTAAAAGTGCCATATGTGCAAAAAACGGGTGCTCCACCACTCCTTAATTTGATACTTTTGCGATATGTTATTCATTGACTATAAGCCAATAGACTTAACAAAAACTTAATATTTTATCAATCTTTTGCTAAGTGTTAAGGCTAATTTTGCAATCAAATTTTTAAGACAAAACTTTCCTAGTAACTATGAAAAGACTATTACAAAATCAGTTTTGCCTTTTTGTGCTGGCGCTTGCTGTAAATCTGGTATTTCAGCAGGGACTTTTTGCACAGGGGGTTACAACTTCCTCACTAAGTGGGACAGTGACTGATGCTTCCGGTGAGCCGTTGATCGGAGCCAATGTGGTGGCCATTCACTTGCCATCCGGAACTACTTACGGTACCTCTACTGACATTGATGGTACTTTCAACATTGCAAACATGCGGGTGGGAGGCCCATATAAAATTACATCCTCTTATACCGGATATGGTGATAATGTAGTCGAAGGAATTGTGCTGCGCCTGGGAGAAGCCCAGAGACGTAACATTGTCCTCGAAGAACAAGCCATTGAATTAATGGGTATTCAGGTGGTAGCCACCAGAGGTGCAACCGGTGCAAATGCAGGATCTTCGACTCAAATCACATCAGAAGATCTCGACGTGTTACCCACGCTGGACCGGGATTTAAATGACTTCACCAGGCTTACACCACAGGCAAGTACCAGCGTGAGTGGTATTTCTTTTGCCGGTGTCAACAACCGCTATAATGCTATTTATATTGATGGAGCGGTAAACAATGACGTATTCGGCCTTTCATCTTCCGGTACCAACGGAGGCCAGACTGGTATTTCTCCGATTAGTGTAGACGTTATTGATCAAATTCAGGTAGTACTCTCTCCCTATGACGTCACTCTTGGTGGTTTTGCCGGGGGAGGCATCAATGCGGTGACCAAATCCGGGACCAATACTTTCTCCGGAACGGCCTATTATTTTATAAAAAACCAGGACCTGGCCGGTAAAACC
>JAGQWZ010000112.1 GCA_020436835.1 Saprospiraceae bacterium
GTCACACGCAAGTACTGACGATCTCTTTGGGCTGTCAGCATTCACACGCCAGTATACACCTCACACCCACACGCCAGTACACACGTCACACGCCAGTACCCAACATATTAGATATTTCCATTATGTAATGATTGTCAACAAATTAGTGTTTTTATTAACATATTGTTGATAACTAATCAGAGGTTGTGTACCTCTTTTACATAATTTAGCCCTCGCTTGTTGATATGACATAATCTGATAATATGTTTATGAGGCGACAAGCAGGCGATACGTAATCCTTTCTCTCCCTGAGGAATAAGTATTAGAAAGAACTTTAATTTATTTTTATCATGAATGACACTTACAAAGTGACGAAAATTTTTACCCCCAGAATGAAGCACTCTGTAAATGCAGGAAACCGTGATAAATCACACTTAAAACGAGGATAGCATGAACACCAAACACGAACCAATTTTAGCAGATAATCCAGGACGATTTGTCCTGTTCCCCATAGAGCATAATGACATTTGGGCCTTCTATAAAAAGATGGAAGCCTGCTTTTGGACGGCTGAAGAGATCGATCTAAGCCAGGATTTGAATGACTGGCATAGTAAGCTAACCGATAACGACCGGCATTTTATCAAACATGTTCTTGCTTTTTTTGCAGCCAGTGATGGGATTGTAAATGAAAATCTTGCAGAGCACTTTGTTTCAGAGGTGCAATATACCGAAGCGAAGTTCTTCTACGGTTTTCAGATTATGATGGAGAACATTCATAGTGAGACCTATTCACTCCTCATCGATAGTTATATAAAGGATCCCAAGGAGAAAGATTTTTGTCTTAATGCCATCGAGACAATGCCCTGTGTGACTAAAAAAGCGGACTGGGCTTTACGTTGGATTGAGAATGGAAGTTTTGCCGAGCGGATTATTGCTTTCGCAGCTGTGGAAGGTATTTTCTTTTCCGGTTCTTTTTGCTCTATTTTCTGGCTGAAAAAAAGAGGGCTGATGCCAGGTCTTTGTTTTTCCAATGAATTAATATCCAGGGATGAAGGCATGCATTGCGATTTTGCCTGCCTGCTCTATAATAAGCATATCGTCAATCGCCTACCGGATGAGACCGTAGTGTCGATTATAAAGGATGCCGTAACCATAGAGAAAGAATTTGTCTCTGATGCTCTGCCGGTAAGTCTCATCGGGATGAATGCCGAAATGATGTGTCAGTATATTGAATTTGTGGCTGACCGTTTATTAATAGCCCTGGGTTGCGAAAAGCAATACCATGTTGAAAATCCCTTTCCATGGATGGACATGATATCGCTACAAGGGAAAACCAACTTTTTCGAGAAAAGAGTCGGTGACTATCAGAAAGCCGGAATAATGGCCGACAAAGAAAAACAAGTCTTTAAACTGGATGAAGACTTTTAACGAAACCTGTACTGAACGCTAAATCAACTGCTATTCCTTAACCAAACTTAGAACTATTTTTTATCATGCAAGTAATCAAAAGAAGTGGGAAGAAGGAAAATGTGAGCTTTGACAAAATTACCGCCAGAGTAAAGAAGCTTTGCTATGGACTCAATTCTGATTTTATCGATTCAATTGAGATTGCCAAAAAAGTAATTCAGGGCCTTTACAATGGTGTTACTACGGTTGAATTGGATAATCTGGCCGCTGAGACCGCGGCTTCCATGGCCACCGTACACCCTGATTATGCCCAACTTGCCGCCAGAATTGCCGTATCAAATCTTCACAAGGAAACGAAAAAGTCTTTTTCACAAACAATGGAGGCCCTCTATAAATATATAGATCCGGAATCTGGTGAAAAAGCTGGATTGATCAGTGATACGACCATCGAAATCATACGTAAGCACAGAGATCAACTGGACTCGGCTATCATCTATGATCGTGACTATGCTTTCGATTATTTCGGATTTAAGACCCTGGAGCGATCATATCTGCTCCGCATGAACGGAAGGGTAGTGGAGCGACCTCAGCATCTCCTGATGCGTGCCTCCGTGGGCATCCATGGTGAAGATATTAAGTCAGCAATTGAGACCTACCATCTCATGTCTGAGAAATGGTTTATACATGCCACCCCTACGCTCTTTAACGCCGGAACTCCCAAACCACAATTGTCATCTTGCTTTTTATTAAGCATGAAAGAAGATAGTATACCCGGGATATTTGAGACGCTAAGCCGGTGTGCTAAGATCTCCCAGTCAGCGGGTGGTATTGGACTGAGTATTCATAATGTCCGGGCTCAGGGTAGCTATATAAAAGGTACCGGTGGTAGCAGTAATGGAATCATACCCATGTTAAAAGTCTTCAACGACACTGCCCGCTATGTTGACCAGGGAGGAGGAAAGCGAAAGGGCGCGTTCGCTATTTATCTGGAGCCATGGCATGCCGATATTTTGGATTTTCTGGAATTAAAGAAAAATCACGGAAAAGAAGAAATGCGGGCAAGAGATCTGTTCTATGCTTTATGGGTTCCCGATTTATTCATGCAGAGAGTGAAGGAAGATGGCCAGTGGTCCCTATTCTGTCCAAATGAATGTCCCGGGCTTTATGATTCATATGGAGAAGAATTTAATCGACTCTATGAAAAATATGAGTTGGAAGGTAAGGCGAGAAAGGTACTGAGTGCACAGGAGATATGGTTTAGTATCCTGGAATCGCAGATCGAGACAGGAACACCATATATCCTGTATAAAGATGCGGCCAATCAAAAATCCAATCAAAAGAATTTGGGGACCATACGTTCAAGTAATTTATGTACCGAAATTCTTGAATATACTTCTCCGGATGAAGTAGCCGTATGTAATCTTGCCTCGATCAGTCTGGCCAAATTTGTAGAAGATGGACAATATAATTTCGAAAAATTATATGAGATAGCCCGGGTGGTTACCCGAAATCTAAATAAAGTAATTGATGTGAATTACTATCCGATTCCGGAAGCCAGAAATTCAAATATGCGACACCGCCCGATCGGAATCGGTGTGCAGGGACTGGCGGATGCATTTAGCAAATTACGTTTTGCATTTGATAGTGAAGAAGCACGTCAACTCAATAAAGATATTTTCGAAACCATTTATTTTGCGGCGCTTACTGAAAGTTGTGCGATAGCACAAGTAGAAGGTCCCTATGAAACTTTCAAGGGATCACCTGCCAGTGAGGGAATACTGCAATTTGATTTATGGGGGGTTACGCCCTCCGATCGCTGGGATTGGGCCAGCCTGAAAACCGATGTCATGAAGCACGGCATACGCAACAGCCTTCTGCTGGCGCCTATGCCGACTGCTTCTACCTCGCAGATTCTTGGCAATAATGAGTGTTTCGAACCTTATACGGCCAATATTTATACCCGGCGAACATTAAGTGGAGAATATATTGTGGTGAATAAACACCTCCTAAATGACCTGATTGAACTGGGACTCTGGAACAATGAAATGAAAGAGCAACTCATGGCTGCCAATGGTTCTATTCAGGAAATTGATGGTATTCCGGATGATTTAAAGGCTCTTTATAAAACGGCTTACGAACTTAGCCAGAAAGTGATTATCGACATGGCTGCTGACCGTGGTGCCTTTATCTGTCAGAGCCAAAGTCTGAATCTCTTTGTGGAAGATGCCAACTTTGGAAAACTGACCTCCATGCATTTTTACGCCTGGCAGGCTGGTTTAAAAACAGGTATGTATTATTTGCGTAGTAAAGCTGCTGTCGATCCAATTAAATTTACCCTAAGTCAGAAATATCAAAAGAAATTTCAAAATGGCAATGGTACCGTAGTCAGTGAAGTCGTGGAAGCTGAAGAACCCATGGCCTGTAGCATTGATAACCCTGATTGCGAAGCATGTAGTGCCTAGGGCATTTAATTTCAGGGTTTATGATTTTTTGATTCAGATTTTTAAGAAAGACATTTTTAGGGATGAAAGCGGGCGAATTGATATTCTCTGGACAAAAATAGAGGTTGACCCGGCAAGCGGATTGAAGATCCGAATCATCAATCTGAATCTATAAAAAAAAGTATTTACAGTCTTTTTTACCATTCATAAAGGGCGAACAGAATGCTGTTCCCCTTTTTTGCTATTGCTTGATTTGATTTTCAGTCGAGGATAATAATTGAAACTTGAAGAGTTCCACTTCATCGAAAACCTTCTGGAACCAGAGGACAATCCTGTTATTTTGAAATGAGTAGAACATTTTACGGAAAACACGTATATTAAATGTCGAAACAAAAGTCTGGAGAAAGCACATGCCCGTCCTTCGTAGAGTGTGTTTTCAAAATAGTTTAGACTTTTTGAAAGGACGGAGAACAAACTAGTAAAATCCACCTGTTTCAATAGAGAAGTAAATGGCAAATACCTATACCCAGATCCTGGTACAAATCGTCTTTGCAGTCAGAGGCAGGCGAGCAATCATTAGTGAAGAAATGAGAGTTCCTTTAGAGAAATACATCTGTGGAGCTATCTCAAATAAGAAATCAAAACCACTAGCTATATATTGCAACCCTGACCATTGTCATATATTGATTGGCTTGCATCCATCTATTTCAATTTCCGAAATGGCTCGAGATATAAAGTCGAATTCATCTCGATGGATAAATGAAAACAATTGGCTTAATAGTAGATTCTCTTGGCAAGAGGGCTATGGAGCCTTTACATATTCTCGGTCGCAGCTAAATGCTGTTGTGAAATACATCTTGAACCAAAAAGAACATCATCGCAGAAGTACTTTTAGAGAAGAATATCTTGAATTGTTGAAAAAATTCGAGGTGCCGTTCAAACGGGAATATCTATTTGATTTCTAGAGAAGTCCAAATGTGTCGCCCCTACGGGGCTCGAAATTCAAGCAGGTATCGGATTACAAAAATTCGGCTCCTAGCGGAGCCCAGATTGTGCGTTGTCTGGCGAAAGAATGACCAAAATTTCATTTTCTGCAGGAATAGGAGTCCCGGAGGGACGAGACCTATGTAGAAATTAATCAAAGGATGAGAGCAATTTTGTTCAGCAGAATAGGAGTCCCGGATAGACGAGACCTATGTAGAAATTAATCAAAGATGAGAGAAATTTTATTCAGCAGAATAGGAGTCCCGGCGGGACGAGACCTATATAGAAAAGCAATATCAGATAGAATTAGCCCCGTAGGGGCGGTACCTATGTAGAATTTAATCAAGGATGAGAGCAATTTTGTTCAGCAGAATAGGAGTCCCGGCGGGACGAGACCTATATAGAAAAGCAATATGAGATAGAATTAGCCCCGTAGGGGCGGTACCTATGTAGAAATTAATCAAAGATGAGAGAAATTTTATTCAGCAGAATAGGAGTCCCGGATAGACGAGACCTATGTAGATAGAATTAGCCCCGTAGGGGCGGTACCTATGTAGAATTTAATCAAAGGATGAGAGAAATTTTGTTCGGCAGGATAGGAGTCCCGGCGGGACGA
>JAGQWZ010000113.1 GCA_020436835.1 Saprospiraceae bacterium
AGTATCTGTGAGATAATTTAATAAGATTTTTGATGAGATCCGAGAAGGAAGTGCAGATATAGCCGGAGCTACAGTGAGCATTTTCGCCATGGGAGACGCAAAAAGATCCACCGAAATTTGTGGGTTTATCTAGCCGTTTCTCATATAAGTAAATGTAAAGATAAGCGCCGTAACACTAGATTTATTGGGATAATTCCGGGATGGGATAGTCGTACAAGTCATCATTCCCTACTTCATTGATGATTACATCTTCGAATGTCAGTATTCGTTTGATGCTCTTTCCATCCTTCTCCACGATATGCGTAAGCTCTCCCGGGATAGGCAGTCCATCGATCACCTGATAATCCGCTAATTGTTGGCGAAACATCATATTACCGGTAGGTTCGTAATAGATCACTCCTTTGAGCAGCTTTTTCTCTTTGATCAGGACCAGGGGCCCCAGGGCATCGAGATACTCATCAGGAGGTAGATAGGTAATATAGACCTGGTCTTCAAGCCTCTTGACGCTTTCAATTTTATATCCACTTTTAATCAGGCCGAAGTCGTTCAAACTTTGCGCTAAAAGCATTTTAAAAATGCTGTGTTCGGTGATATAGGGGGCAGTTGTCGTTTCGACCAATTTCCCCTCTCTAAGGGTATATACAAAGGTGTCCTGAATCACCCACTGCTCGGCATGGGGAAAAGACAGGTTGTAGGTAAGCTTGTTTATTTTATTGTCGAAGGTACAGGTTCCAATAATCAATCGACGTTCGAGGGTGTCACCGACAGAAGAAATTTCTTTCAGTGTGAAATTGGAACGAAAGCGGAAGTAATCCTGGCTTTGCAGACAGGCTAAAAAAGAGAACAGGAAAAGAATACTAGTAAAGAATCTTTTCCTGTTCATTGTCTTTAAATTTCCAGTAAAACTGATGTTCTCCTCAGTTTTAGATTACGGCAAAGGAGGCCCAGAATAGTACCCAGAATACAATCCATACTCCAATACCTACTAATGCACCTATAACTGCTTTCTTGGTTTGTTCTTTTCTTTCCGGAGAATCTTCCATGAGGAGATAGACCAAAAGAATTCCTACCCAGGATAAACAGAACCCCCACCAGAAACCGGGGATGCCAAGGGGAAGTTCATCTGCCCCGGCAACGGCAAGTAGAGAACCGGAAACATCCGCCTTCAGGGAAAGCGATTCGATGGTCTCCTGATCGAGGTCGCCATAGGTTAAATTTTGAGATTTCACTTGTTGTTCAAGGACATCCAAGGACTCAAACTCCTGATCAATAGCAGTTTTATCTGCCTTGAGTACCTCTGAAATCTGATCCGGACTGTCAGCGACTGATTTGGTATTTTCGGCGATAAGGGTGGTTGAAAATAGACCCACCATGAAAATCAAAGTGAAAATGTGCTTCATGTGGTTAAATGTTTAGAGTTTATTACAGAGTAAATATATACATTTTTACGAAAACGATCCTTTGGAATTTATGGGCTGATCTCTCTTCGTCGAAATTAAAGGTTCCACGAAATTTATGGCAATACATGGCACAATTTATGCATATGAAAGCATATCGATTATTCACAAAGAGGTTGAACACTTTGTTGAATTCATGTATATTTGCACGCCCAAATCATGTTTTGGGTACTTAGAGGGTCGGTTGGCCGAGCGGTTAGGCAGAGGTCTGCAAAACCTCGTACAGCGGTTCGAATCCGCTACCGACCTCAAAGCAGCAAGAGCCCAGCACCTTTGTGCTGGGCTTTTTTTGTGGGGGGAATCGAGTCAAGCGACAGCTTGAGGGAGATTAACCACCACAAAAAAAAGAGCGACTGTAAGGAGCGGCACTTGCGGTTTTGATCCGCCCCCCCCATCACCGGATCGCGCCAGCAATCCGCTACCGACCTCAAAGCAGCAAGAGCTCAGCACGTTATGCTGGGCTTTTTTTGTTTGCGAAATCGAACCAAGCTGCCAGTTTCAGTGAGGAAGTAATGCTGATGTAATCATAACAAGCAAACATTAGGGATTTTCCCGAAGATCAAACTACAGCCCTTTGATATCGAGGCACAGCATCCGGATTTTTTTATTAACAATTTAATTGATCTGGATAATTTGAAATCTGTAGAAGGATTCCAGAATCAAGTGGAAAATCTTTAAAATCCCAAAATGACAGAGGAACAGGTCTTGGAGACCTTTCCATTGAATTGACCCTGGAAAGAATTGAAAAAGTTTCAATATGTCTTTACCATGGACTGGGTCAAAAGTTAAGTGTCGTCACGCAACCGGAACTTCTTTCATCCGGAGTACATTATTTTGCACTAGTGACCGAAAATCTGCTTCCCGGGCAATACTACCTGTTCTTAAAGAACGACAAATCTGAAGTCATTGAGAGAGCAGTCCTGACGGTAATCCATCAGACCGTTATCCCGCTAAAATCTCTTTGACCCTGGAAGCAGTGAAAGGCATTTGACGGATGGATTTACCGGTCAAAGCGAAAAAAGCGTTTGCAATGGCCCCCCCAACGGCTGGGGTACTGGCTTCCCCGACCCCTGCAGGAGCTTCTGCTGAAGGCATGATGTAACAGTCTATAGATTCCGGAGCGTCAGACATTCTCGCCAGATGATAATTATGAAAATTAGACTGCTCAACCATTCCATCTTTGAAAGTGATGCTTTCATGCAAAACGCTGCTTATTCCAAAGTTTACCCCGCCCTCCAATTGGGCGATCGCATTATCAGGTTGCACGACCACTCCCGCATCCATTGCGCACCAAAAATGATGGACCTTAATTTTACCGCTTTGAGGATTCACGGAAATCTCTGCTACCCCTGCAACCAGTGCTCCACTTCGTTCAATGAAAGCCATACCCCTACCTCGGTTTTCAACTTTCTTACCCCATTCACACATCTCCGCTACTTTATCCAGCACGGCTAGCTCTCGAGGATTATTGCGGAGAAGCTTGCGTCTTAGTTGATACGGATCCTGTTGGGTACCGTGGGCAATTTCATCGATAAAAGCCTCAATGGCATATTTGTTGGGCCCATGTCCGACTGAGCGCCAGTGTTTTGTTCGAATTCCATGATCAATGTTATGGAGATTGATCAGTTGATTTTCAATCGAGTAATAAGGATTTCTGGCTCCGGATGACATCAAACCATCTCCGGTTCCGGCAATCTGGTGACTCCAGGCTATGATGTCCCCCGCATCATTTACACCGGCCAGCATTCGCTGGAGCGAGATTGGACGAAAAGCGCCATATTGCATATCATCTTCCCGGCTCCAAATCAATTTTACCGGTTTCTTAACGGCATTTGACAGATGGGTAGCTTCTTCCACATAATCACTCATTGATCTCCTGCCAAAACCTCCCCCAAGATAACAGCTATGATAAGTCACATCTTTAAACTCGATGCCCAGCACATCGGCCACTGCCCTGCGGGCTCCGTCATGGGCCTGGGATCCCACCCATGCTTCCGCGGACTTACCATCTTCAGCTACAGAAACCACCGCATTTAAGGGTTCCATCTGGGCATGATAGACAAAATCATTTTTATAGACCGCTTCAAAAGTCTGCTGAGCAAGCTCCAGTGCCTGGGTTACATTTCCTTCTTCATTAATGCGCTCTCCACCTGTACCATCATTAACCTTTTCTTCATATGAAGAATAAGCCTCGAGGCTTTGATAATCTCCGGCTTTGGCATCCTTACTCCAGTCGATTTCCAGTGCCTTTCTCGCCTCTTTACAAAGTTCAAAACTCTCTCCGACGATGCCGATTCCATGCTGCAGGGGTACCACTTTATACACCCCCTTCATTCCCATAATGTCCGCCTCATTCAGTAAAGTGGGTTTACTGCCATTCACCGGGGATCTTGCGATCACTCCATACAGCATTCCTGGCACCTGAACATCGATGGCATATTGGGCCATCCCATCTGATTTGGACGGTATGTCATAGCGATTTATCTTTTTACCGATGAGCCGGAAATCCTTCGGGTCTTTCAAATCGGCATCGGTAACCTCAGGCAGTTTTTCCGGCATCTCAAAATTCGCCACGATGTGGCCATAACTAAATTTCCTGCCCGATGCATTTTGATAAACCATTCCAGCCTCCGTAGTTAATTCTTCGACAGCTATGCCATACTTGTCAGTGACGCTCTGTAATAACGTTTTTCGGGCCTGTGCTCCAGCTAGGCGCAAGGCATGATAGTATCCTCTCACTGTGCGGCTGCCTACCGTGATCATCGATCCTCCCAGTTTTCCACCCCAGGTCAATCCGTAGGTTTCCGGTTCGATGGGGGAATCTTTGATTGTAACCTTGTTCCAATCCACATCCAATTCTTCCGCAATTATGACGGCTAATGCAGTCATGGATCCCTGTCCCATTTCCGCTGCCGGATTAAAAATGGTGATCTGGTCATCTTCTCCAACATGTACCCAGGCAGAGATTTTTTTCTCACCATTATCTTCTTCATTTCTCAGGGAAAAGAGAGCGGGCATCATAGTACCGGCAGATATGGCAAAAGTGACCCCTCCAGCCCGGCTCAGAAAGGTTCGACGTGATATAGAGGTTTTAGTTTTCATACCTAGCTTTTTGATGATACTTTCTGAATGGCCCGGATGATCCGGTTATATGCACCACAACGGCAAAGGACACCATCCATGTGGTCGACAATTTCATCTCTAGATGGATTGGGATTCTTCTCCAGAAGCGCTGCAGCTTGCATAATCTGTCCAGACTGGCAATAACCACATTGTGGTACCTGTTCTTCAATCCAGGCCTCCTGTAAAGGATGCAAATCACCATCAGGACTAAGCGACTCGATCGTGAGTACTTCTTTTCCTTCGATCGTCCTCATTGGCATGATACAAGATCGGACGGGATTACCATTGAGGTGTACCGTACAGGAACCGCACTGGGCAATCCCACAACTATATTTAGTGCCTGTCAGTTGAAATTTATCCCGAAGTGTCCATAACAAGGTGGCATTGTCCTCAACTTCCACTACCACGGGTTCACGATTCAGCGTAAATGAGACTTTCATAATATTCCATTCAAGAATTCCTGTGACTTATTTTTTTGCGGAATCCCTAAATTACAAAATAGCTGCATTAGATGCTGGGGGTGAAGAATTGTCCTATCCGTAGAAGCTTGGATGTCTCCTTCAGACAATAAGCAGGCAGTAAGTTCAAGATATTTTGCTTCCACCAAGGAAGCCATGGAATGGTAAATTGATATTAGGCTGCCATCGCAGGTAGGACCACTGGTTTGTGCGATTTTGGAAAGACGACATCATATGGTCCGATCCACTCCAATATTTCACTGGACCGGTTGAGCAGGCAACTCATGTGAAAGGTGGTACCATTGCTGGCCTGGAGCTTGAAGGTGGCATAAGTGCGATTGGATTCCGGATCATCCGGATCTGGCTCATACATCCAGACATTTTGTTCCGGACGTAGATCTAATAATCCGGCCAAGATTTCGGGTGCGTAGTCAAAAAACTTTCCACCTGCGCAAAATAGATCATAAGCTATTGAATCGATTCTCTCCTGAATATCTATTGAATTACACATAAGCCATTCTGTTTATTTGATGACTCAAAGTAAAAAGGTCACCGTGCACTCATTTTGCACGCTAACAAATTAGGCAAAAAAATATTGACTAATGCAGCAAAATCAGGCTACACCAGGCAGGTGGTTAGTGAAATTATTATGAATTAGGTTAGTCAGAATCCCAGGATCTGGAAAACCAGGAGGGTGCCCACAAACTTAAGAGAACTCACGGAGAAAACGAATGCAAAAGCATTTCTGGATTTTGGCTGATAATTAATGAGATGATGGAAGAGTGTACCGGCGAAACTAGACCCCAGGACCAGAAAGAATAAAATGGTACTCAATTTCTGCACCTGGGTCAGATGCATGGCTTCGAGAAATCCATTTTGCAGAATCATCAGCAAGGCATAGGATGCCAAAAGAATAAACAGGAAAGTGGTCGCCAAAGCATAGCGCTTCAGGATATTCAGGTCAACCATGTGTTTTACTCTTGCCACTTTTCAATTTTTGTGCTCCTTAAGAACTTTGAAAAAAATAGGTTTATTGCATTTGCCATGTTGTTTATTTTCAGAGGTAATTCAAATCCCTTTCTCACCACACTTCCACAAATAAACCAATTACATGACTCGATACATTTTACAGAGTAGGTTCTTATACGAATTCCATAAATTCGCGACCTACCGTGGTCATGCCCACTGGTTGTGATCGATTGATTTTTCTTTAAAGCAAACTCAACTATGCGAAGGATCTATATCATTATACTACAACTTTTCCTGCTGAAAGGCTTCCTCTACGGACAGACGAAAGCCCTGGTTGGTGGTACACTTATCGATGGATTTGGAGGCACGCCAATCCAAAACAGTATCATAATCATTGAGGGAGAGAAGATTTCAAGGATTGGGCAGATAGGATCGATGAAGATCCCGGAAAATGCGGAGGTAATTTCAACCGAAGGAATGAGCGTCCTTCCGGGTTTGTGGGATATGCATGTGCACCTGATGATAAATGGTCACAGTAACTATGCTTATTGGGATCAAAAATATCCACCTCTGTTTGAAGATGTGATCATGCCCGCATCAGCCCACCAACTATTGATGGCGGGTGTAACCAGTGCCCGTGATCTGGGAGGTCCCCTGGAAGAAAGTATTTCTGTCAGGGACAGGATTAATAAGGGTGATATCCCCGGACCAACGCTTTATGTTTCTGGTCCGTTTATCCAGCACGAACCCTACCCCGGTACCGAGCAATTTCGATGGGGTGTCAACGGTGTTACCGATGCACGTGCCAAGGTTAAAAAGCTGGCAGATGCGGGAGTGGATTGTATCAAGTTGATCGATCAGGATCAGATGGAGATGGATGAGGTCTATGCAGTTGTGGATGAGGCGCATAGGCATAATCTGACCGTGGTTGCACATAGTCATCGTCCTGAAGAAATCAGGAGGGGGTTGCTGGCTGGGGTTGATTGTTTTGAACATACAGGTCTCTCCTCTGCTCCAGAATATCCTGCTGATGTCTTGAGTATGATCAAAGAACGGACGGCTCAAATGAATTTGGGACCAATGTTTTGGTGCCCTACGGTGGAAGGTCTGTACAATTATGAATATGTCAGAGACCATCCGGAAGCGCTGGATAATGACTCCTGGCATCTCGGACTGCCAGACTCAATCATTCAGGATATCCGGGAATCCATAAAACACCCGGGGCGGTTACCCTATTTTCAGATTACGCCCACTCGAAGACCGACCTTAGAGCGGAAGTTCAATCAACTAAAAGAGACCGGATTGGTTCTTATTATTGGTACTGACAGTGGAATTCCGATGAAATTTCATAGCCAGAGTACCTGGCATGAACTGGATGTATGGGTAAATGAATTCGGGGTCGACCCGATGTATGCCATTAAAGGTGCAACTTACTGGCCCTCTGTCTTGATGGGCGTCGATGACCAAGTGGGCACTATCAGTGAAGGTAAATACGCAGATATCATCGCCGTGAAAGGGGATGTATTGAGATATATTGATTTATTACAGGATGTGGATATGATAATTAAGCACGGCCATCGTTATAAGTAATACGTAGTTATATCCTACTTTTAACTACACCACCAAGTAATAACCGGGAGTTACTGCTATTTTATATAAATTCTATTTGGATCTAAAAGAGAGAGAATCATGCTATTTAATTCGAAAGGTAAGGAAGAAGTTACCTATGATGCCATTGTGGTTGGTTCAGGAATAAGTGGAGGTTGGGCAGCAAAGGAGTTAACAGAAAAAGGCCTTAAGACACTTGTTTTGGAAAGGGGTAGAATGGTCAAACACGGAGACTATCCTACCGCCACTCTAAACACCTGGGAATTACCAAACCGGGATCAGGTGTCAAGGGAGGAAATGAAAAAATATCAGAAACAAAATCGCACGGGGTATACGGTTAGAGAATCAACCAAACACTGGTTTGTTAATGACCTTGAGAATCCCTACAGTGAAATCAAGCGATTTGACTGGATAAGAGGATATCATCTCGGTGGCCGGTCCCTACTGTGGGGCAGGCAAAGCTACCGTTGGAGTGATTTGGATTTTGAAGCCAATGGCAAGGAAGGTATTGGCACTGACTGGCCGATCCGGTATAAGGATGTCGAACCCTGGTACGATTATGTAGAGAGTTTCGCAGGCATATCAGGACGGGCGGAAGGGCTGCATCAGCTACCGGATGGAAAATTTTTACCTCCGATGGACTTCAATTGCCTGGAAGATCATGTCTCATCCAAAATACGGGAAAATTTCACTGACCGGATCATGACTATTGGCCGAGTTGCGAATCTGACCCAGCCCCATTTAGGAAGAGGAGGTTGCCAATACCGCAACCGGTGTATCCGGGGATGCCCCTATGGTGCGTATTTCAGTAGCAATGCTTCGACTATACCCGCAGCGGAAGCAACCGGTAATCTCATGATTCGTCCTTATTCTATTGTCAACTCTCTGATCTATGACAAGGATGCGAAGAAGGCTACGGGCGTGAAGGTAATCGATGCAGAGACCAAAGAAACACATGAATTTTATGCCAATGTCATTTTCCTTTGTGCCAGTGCATTGGGGAGTACATTTATTTTACTTAATACCAGGGATGATGAACATCCAAATGGATTGGGAAATGAGAGCGGAGAGCTTGGGTGTAATCTGATGGACCATCATTTCCGGGTTGGTGCTTCAGGTGAATACGATGGCTTTGCAGATAAATACTACAAAGGAAGACGTCCCAATGGTATCTACATCCCCCGATTCAGAAATGTTGACGACAAAACCAAGATGAAAGATTTTGTGAGGGGTTATGGATATCAAGGAGGTGGTAGCCGGGATTCATGGAGCCGCAGTGTCAGGGAGCTTGGCTTTGGTAAAGGTTTGAAGGAAGAATTAATCGAACCAGGTAAATGGAGAATGGGAATGACCGCATTTGGAGAAATGCTGCCAAACCACGATAACCGGGTCTTCCTCAATGATGAAGTGAAAGATGCGTTTGGGCAAAGCACACTGACCTTTGATTGCGAGTTTAAAGAGAATGAATGGGCTATGCGGAAAGACATGGCAGATTCAGCAGCAGAAATGCTGGAAGCAGCAGGGCTAAAGAATGTGAATACTTATGATAGTCCCGGAGCACCTGGGTTGGGCATCCACGAAATGGGAACTGCTCGTATGGGAACCAGCCCCAAAAATTCTGTCTTAAACAAACACAATCAAGTTTGGGAGGCTCCTAATGTATATGTAACTGACGGTGCCTGTATGAGCTCATCGTCATGTGTGAATCCATCTTTGACCTACATGGCCCTAACTGCTCGTGCAGTAGATCACGCAGTGAAGGAAATGAATAAAATGAATATGTAATCCACAAAAAAGAAACACATGGAAAACATAGTAAGTAGAAGAAATGCGCTGAAGCGTACATCATATATAATTGGAGGTGCTCTATCCGCATCCACTATAGCCGCGGTCATGGCCGGCTGTAAACCCAGTTCAACCAGTCTTGACTGGACTCCGGAAATTTTGGCTCCCGATCAGGCGATTACAGTCGCTGAAATTACCGAACGGATTATTCCCAAAACAGATACTCCCGGGGCAAAAGACGCTATGGTCGACCGGTACATAGATTCTTTTCTGAAAGATATTGCCAGTGATGAGGAGAGGGCTGAATTCTATGCCGGCATTGATGATGTGAATGGAATGGCCAAAGACGATTTTGGAAAGCGCTTTGCGGATCTATCGGACGACGACAAAGATGCGGTACTGGCTAAACTTTCCGGATCTTCAAATATCAGGAAGACCGATGCCGAAAAGGCCGCTGAGCTAGCTAATGAAGGTGAGCAGGTTCATACTTCAGATGGAGAAAGCAGTAAATTTTTTGATATGATCCGTCAGTTGACCATTACCGGATTTTTCACCAGTGAGATCGGAGCCAACCAGGCACTGGTGTTTGATCAGATACCGGGAGAATGGAGAGGATGCATCCCCTACGAAGAGGTGGGTGGGGCATGGGCGCTCTAAACGGTTAATTTAGAACATAAGCCTTTAATCAGACCTTTATTTGACTACGATCCTGCTCGGTTGCGTGGTTAAGTACTGGCCTTGTGTACCCCCTCAATCAGGCCCCGGATATAGCCGATGGCAAACAAAGTACCTATGGTACTATACCCTGGATGGTTATTGCTGTCTCCAGCCATGGTGGGGACATGATCGGGACGCATTGGTCCTTTGTATCCAATTTTGTAGTAGGCCTCCATAGCCCGGTACATGTCGGTTTTTCCATCATCATGAAAGGTCTCCTCAAAGCTATTTTTAGATCCACGGACATCACGGAAATGCACGAAATGGATGGCACCTCGCTTTCCGAAATACTCAATTGCAGCAGGTATGTCTACCCCATTGTTCTCATCACCCATTGAGGCAAAACTACCCTGACAGAAAGTAATGCCGTTGCTGGGGCTGGGATATAAATCCAGCATCTTCTTAAAAGCATCGACGGAGGTCATGATCCTGGGGATACCTCTTATTCCATCAATGGGAGGATCATCCGGGTGTAAAGCCAGTTTTACTCCGGCCTTTTCCGCTTCCGGGATTACCGCTTTGAGAAAATATTCCATGTTATCCCACATTTTTTCATGGGTAAGATCTCCGTACTCCGTAATCACCGGTTCATTTTCAATGTCTTTCACATTGAAAGCACTGACGAGAGCGCCACCGCGGCTGGATTTTTCCATATTGGTCCGGGTCCAACTGATTACCGGCATCCAATTATGGCACACGGTATCAATGCCTAAGGATCCGATGTTCTTAAGAAATGTAATGAAGTTGTCGATTTCCTCATCCCGGCCTTCCAGACCAAGTTTGGTTTTGGTATAAAGTGAAGGCGGACCTTCGATCACCCTTAATTGCAAGCCTTCTTTTTCCCATGCCTCTTTCACCGCTTTGATCACTTCTAACTCGTAGTTGTTTTTCCCTTGCATCCCCACCATACCAGGACTGATCCCTCCAACCGCTCCCAAAACACCCATTTGTCTCGCCAACTCCACTTTCAAGGGTTCAATACCCCAAAAATAGGCCAGGCATAGTTGCATTCCACCATCCTTGACATAGTCCAGTTCTCTTGATCGCCTCACATGGTCCATAGAAGGTAGTTGACCAATGGATAAACCTGCAGCGGTGGCTACTCCCTGCTTGATGAAGTCGCGTCTTTTTCCTTTCATGACGTATTTTAAGTCTTGATTTACCTTAAGATCAGAATAATTAACCTTATTGACAAGAATTACTCATCAAGATATGAAAGCAAGTTCTGGAAAGGAGGTCGCAGACTAATTTCTACCCGATTATTTAGTGATCGTCCAGCCGGTGTTTGATTGGATACCCGCGGATAATAACTTCCCCTACCACAGATGGTCATTTGATTCCCATTGATATCTCCGAGATCTAACAAGAAAGATCCAACTGCCACGGCTTTGTCAGTACTGGAATTTAGAGCCTGAGTCGCATCACTATAGCTGTTGTCCGTATGACCTTCCACGAAAATTTCCAAACTGGGATTTTCAGAGATAATCGATGACAATTTCTCCAGCGCAGCGGTTCCCTTTGCGGTCAGGGTATTCGAGGTGCCAAACATAAATGTCTGATATAGGATGATATCCAACCGGTTATTTTCAAACAGCCATTCAATTTCTTCCTGGCTGTAACCATTCATTGCTTCACCCAGAGAGGCCGAAATCTGATTGAGCTTGGCTTCCTGCTGCAAAAGCCAGTTAATCATTTGGTTAAGTTTGGCCTCCTTGAGTTTAAGGTTTTCATTCTTGCGCTCCAGTTCTTCATTCAGGACGGCTTCTAATGATTTGGATTCTGAGCTTAAACTGGTGATCCTGTCCTTTAGAAGGCTTACCTCTTTTTCTAGCTCCAGTTTGTCGTTAAGTAGTTCACTTAACAAAAGGTTCTGCTGCGTCAATTGATCGCTGACCTTTTCATTTCGATCAAGGATTTTTTCCTTTTCGTCAACGAGGATCTTCTTTTCGTTCGTCCAGGCCTCCTCCTCCTGATTCTTCTCGGCTTCGAGGGCTTTAAATTTTCCCGTACTTACGCAAGCCACAAAGAGCAGAGGTAAAAGAATAAGACATAACAGCTTAATCATTTAAGGCAAGTTTCCCTTTAAATTAACTGATACATCGTGGACCCGATCAAGCCCTTATCCGCATAAATGCTGATAATGTAGAATCCTTTCTGAATTTTATCAGACAGTTCATGGTTAAATTCGACCCGTTGCGATGCTCCGACATTGACTTTCTTGGTTTCAAGTGCTTCGATGACCAATGCCTGTGTCTCGCTTCCCACTCTTACTTTTTCACCGCCTTCCGTGACCGGAACACCATTTGCATCAGTGATTGTCAAATAAAGATTTTGTTCGCCTCTGTATTCATCCGGTACGTCCACCAAATCAAAACTCACATTAAATTTTCTGACTCTACCGGCTTTTATTGTGGTCTTATCATTACGCTTTGCCACATTTACCTGCATTGCACTGGCTTTGTAGGCCACGCTGGCCAATTGTGATGAACGTTGCTCAAGCAGAGAGTTTGCTCTTTCCAGGTCTCCAACCTGTCCCTTTAATTCGGTATTCTGTTGTTCCGAAGCGGACAATTTTTCTGTTAGCTCGGCATTGTTCATTTTTAGAGCCTCATTTTCCTGCGTGAGCCGGTCAATGGTAGCGACCATTTCTTCTTTATTGGTTTCCAATACCGCAATTTCATCCTTGAGTGCCTTTGCATCAGTGGCTGCTTTTCTTTGTGCCCATCTTAACTGTTCATCTTTTTTAGCAATCGCTTCCCTGGCGCTTTCCAAAGATCCTGTCAGTGAATCATTCTCCATTGCAATGGCCGAATAGCGCAGATTTAAGCTATTGAGTTCTGTTTCCAAATTTGTCCTTACGGCTACCAGGCTGTCGATTTCAGCCTGACGAATCTCCGCTTCCTTAACTTGCTCATTATGCTTGACACCAAAATATATGGCAGCGATTGCGGCCAGGGCCAGCAGGATTCCCAAAATAATGGGAATGGTGTTGGATCTCTTTTCTTCCATTTTATTCTGTTTAGTTAACTAACCTTATGTATTTAAACGCCAACCGGTTGGATTTTAGGATATTAATACTAAAATAAGATAAATTCAATATGTGTAGCAACTTAGGAATCAACCCGAAATATTTCATTCGGCCTTATTCGAAACAGAGTGGGATACACTGGTAGATCTGTTCTGCTTCGAACCCACGCTGAAAAGCAAATTTAAATAAGCGCAATTTTTGTTCAGCTTCGGTGTATCCCAGAAGGGTGTTTTTCTTCTTTTGGAGAATGCCGATGAGGACTTCACGATATTCATCCTCATCTATTTCTTGCAGTGCTTTTTTTTGCAAATACGCACCTATTTTTCTCCTTTCCAGCTCCAGACGGATTTTCTGTTTGCCCCATTGTTTATTCCGAAATTTTCCCCTGGCGTATGCTTTTGCAAAACGTTCCTCATCGAGAAAGCCTTCTTCGATCAGCTGACTCATGATATTTTCCAAGATCTCTCCTCTGATACCGATTTCAACCAATTTATACCGGACTTCGTAATGGGAGCGTTCCTGGTATGCACAATATTTGCGCATTTTCTCAAGGGCCTCTTCAGCATTGAAAATTTTCTTGGCAGTCATTGGAAGCGGGCGAGTACGGCAGGCACGATTTCTGTGATTTCATCCTGAGGTGAGACGATATGACCCTGAATACCCACTTTTTGAGCTGCCTCAATATTCGGTGCATGGTCGTCGAAAAACAAACTCTGCTCCGGCTTGATGTTGGCCAGCTTCAACATTTTCAGATAGATGTCCGGCTCCGGTTTTCTTGTTTTTAGGTCATGTGAATAAAACGCCCGGTCTACCAGGTCTGCCAGCCGGTTGATCTTAAATTTTTCCTTTAAGTGTCCATCCACCCAGCGGATGTGGGTTTCGTTGGTATTGCTGAGAATAAAAACCTGATATTGACGTCTCAAAGATTGTAACATCGCTAGTCTCTGGTAGGGAATTCGCGCCAACATGGCAGTCCATGCTCGGATCAAATCAACTGCCTGTGCTTTGCCCCCTGACCTTCTGATCAGATAATTCAGAAAGACAGCCTCTGGAATATGACCGCATTCAAAATCGATGAATACCTGCAGATCTTCCTCGCTAGGTTTAACAAAACTTACATTGGCCAGTTCAAGGAGTCGATCTTCAGAAGCCCGAAAATCAAGGTCAATTATAACATTGCCTAAATCAAAAATCAGATTTTTTAGCGTGGAATGAGCCATTACCTGCGATTGAAATAAAAAAGCCGGAATATCTCCGGCTCTCCAAATGTGGTCCCACAAGGGCTCGAACCTTGGACCCCCTGATTATGAGTCAGGTGCTCTAACCAACTGAGCTATGGGACCTTTATTGCGGATGGCAAAGGTATAGATTTCTTCAGATAAAATTACAGCTTAGATTTTCTACTTTCACAAAAACTACGAGAGCATGGACGAACTATTTGGCCGCTTATTCATACGTGAAATACAAAGGCGACTAACCACTGAAGGCAAGGACCGGATTTTAAAATGTCTGGACCTACTCTCAGAAGAGGACATATGGTTTCGGCCAAATGACCATAGTAACAGTGTGGGTAATTTGGTTTTGCACTTATGTGGAAATGTGACACAATGGCTTTTTTCAACGATGGGTGGTGAAAAGGATCTGCGCGAAAGACAAACCGAATTTGACGAAAAAGGTCCAATTGAGAAATCCGTACTGAAGGCGAAGGTCATTTACCTGCTGACGAAGGCAGATCGCATCCTGGAGAGTTTGCATTCAAGTCACCTGACAAAAATGTATACGGTGCAGGGATTTGAAGAGAATGGGATTGCTATTTTAGTGCATATCACTGAACACTTTTCTTACCACGTGGGTCAAATCACTTATATTGTCAAAGCACGCAAGGATCTGGATACCGGTTACTATGCCGGCCAGGATTTGAATCAAACCGATTGAACTAGCTCAACCGATCAGGATTTGCCTTGATAAAAGCTTTCCATCCCGTGAAATTTTGGCCACCACCCAATGGATTCTTCCGTTGATAATGATGACAGAGGGCCGTCGCCAGTGCATCGGTTGCATCCAGTAAATCCCGGTCAATTCTGGTGGTGACCAGTTGATCTACCATAGCAGCAACTTGTTCCTTCGATGAATTACCATTTCCCGTTACAGCCAGTTTGATTTTCTTGGGCGAGTACTCCTGAACGAGGATCTGTTTATGCATTGCTGCAGCGATCGCCACTCCCTGGGCACGACCCAATTTTAACATAGATTGAACATTCTTCCCGTGAAAAGGTGCTTCAATTGCCATTTCCGAAGGTTCGAATCGTTCGATAATTTCAACAATCTTCTTAAAAATGTGATAAAGTTTATCCTGGTGCGAATCCATTTTTCGCAACCTAAAAACCCCATGTTCAAGCACATGGAGAGATCTTTTTTCTATTGAAAGTATCGCATATCCCAGGTTATTGGTACCTGGATCAACCCCGAGAATTTTCATTAGACACAATTTCAGCGCTCAATATATTAAAAGAAGAGGGCATTTGTTAAAAGTCAATCCCGTAGGTTAAATGTTTGGAAAATTTGACTTTAAGTCATACATTAGCGCAGTTTGAATTTTATCACCTAGCAGTTCAAACACTCAAATCTGTAGGGATATGGAAATCAAGCCATATCCCTTTTTACCATCTGTTCTGAAATTCCTCCTAGCTTTTTTACTATTTTGACCCTGGAATGTCCACTCTAGTTAACGTCCCTTCTCTATCCCGTATCCTGACCATAGCCATAAAGGTGGTTGTCCTGCTGGTATTTTTATACCTGTTGTATTTCAGTTTTGCACGTCAGAAAGAACTTACGGCACTTTTCACAGAATTCACCAAGCAGCTGAATACGGATCGTCTTATCTATCTACTCTTTGCCCTATTACTGGTTTACGCAAATTGGTGGTTGGAGGCATTGAAGTGGCAGAAATTATTGGTCCCCATCCTACCCATTCCGTTTCTCAAGGCTTTCAAGTCCGTATTGATTGGTGTGACCTCGTCGATCTTCACACCCAATCGAGTGGGTGAATACCTTGGCCGGGTGATCACTATTGAGACTAAATATCAATTGGCTGCAATGACCGCGTTGGGATTCAGCAGTCTGATTCAATTGATCTTCCTCTGTGTCTTGGGTATCGGTGGTGCGAACTATCTTATTTGGCACTCCTATCCGATTCCCTTCGGTAATACCTTAACCTGGATACTGGTCATTCTACTTCCTATCACATCAATTCTCCTACTGAAATATGCGAAAAACCTGTATCGATATTTGAAATCGAAGTTGGGACATCTATGGCCTAAATTATGGAGTCAGTTGGATTATATACTCAGGTTGCCATTCGGTTATTTTGGTCAGGTGATTATTCTCACGGGTATTCGCATTTCAGTCTACGTGCTCCAATACTGGCTGCTTTTACAATTCTTTCAAATTGATGTGCCGGAAGATCTCGCAGTAGCTACAATTTTACTGGGTTATTTCATCCAGTCAGGATTACCTTTACCGTCGTTCTTTGCATTGATCGCCAGGGGAGAAATCACGCTTTTTCTCTGGAATTTTTTTGCTGTTAATGAACTTAGTATCCTGGCTGCCAGTTATGGTCTGTGGGTAATAAACGTTGTGTTGCCAGCGTTAGTCGGCATGATCTACGTTATGAAAATTAAGGTAAAGAGTAGTTAATCTTATGAATTTCATCAAATCTCTTTTGTTGTTGAGTTGTACGATGGTTGCCGGGCAAAACCCTGAAACACTTCATAATGGGAATTTCAAGACTGAAGAAATATGCACTAAGACTAATAACGTATTTGCTCCCGGTGAAAAGATCGTGTACAAGATTTACTATAACTGGGGTTTCATTTGGATCGCAGCAGGAGAAGTGGTCTTCAAAGTAGAAGAACTGCAAGACCAATATCACATTTCCGCAGCCGGCCGTACTTTTAAGTCTTATGATTGGATCTTTAAGGTGCGTGATTACTATGACAGCTATATTGAAAAAGCCACATTGCGTCCGGATCGCACCGTAAGGAGAGTACTGGAAGGACACTATACACTTTATGACGATGTCACCTATGATCATGATGAATCAAAGGCGGTTTCAAAAAAGGGAAAAACAAAGGAGTCTCTCAATACGGAAGAAGTTGATCTGGAAAGCTGTACACACGATATCCTTTCCAGCATTTATCTCATGAGGAACATGGACTTCTCCTCGAAACAAGAAGGGACTCGCCTTCCCATGAATATATATCTTGATCGCAAGATTTACTCGATCGATGTACTCTATGCGGGCAAAGATGAAACAAAAAGGGTCAAAGGCCTGGGAAATTGCAAGACGATGCTTTTTCGACCTCAACTTGTCGTTGGCAATGTGTTTAAAGATAATGAAGGAATGAAGATCTGGGTTTCTGATGACGAAAACCGCATTCCATTGATGATCGAATCTCCTATTTCAGTTGGATCGGTAAAGGCCGTATTATCAGAGTTTAGTGGTCTAAAGTATCCGGCGGATTATTAAGAATCAAATGAAAAAATTTGTCTGGGTTGTGGCCATTATTAGTGCCTTTGGCTTAGGCATATATCTCGCTTCCGGACATTGGTGGCCATGGTCTGAAAAATATGTCAGTGAGCAGGCAACGGCCATTGTAGAAAGGATCGAGAAAGTGGCCAAATTGGTTACCGTGAGTGGTCATTTTTCCGAAATCTATGATTATAAGGACTATTATGGCTATGATTGGTCGATCTTTCGAAAAAAAGCATTGATCCGGGTACAAGCGACCGTACATGCCGGTTATGATCTGGATGATATTTCAGTCGATGCGGTTTCGAAAACACGAACAATTACGATCAGCAGACTTCCTCGTCCGGAAATTCTCAGTATAGATCATGACCTGGACTACTATGATCTTCGAGAGGGTACTTTTAATTCCTTTACCGAAGAAGACCTCAACCGTCTGAATGTACAAGCCAAGAATTATATTCGGGAAGTTGCTTTAAAAAGCAATTTGCTCAATGAAGCGGAGGCGAGAGGGCAGGAACTGCTCGAAACGATTCGTTTCATGGTTGAAACTCAGGGATGGCAACTAATTTTAGAGAATGAAAAGTTCGATGGAGATCAGAGAAATTAGTCAGGAACAATTGGCCGGATGGATGAAGGAGGGCAAGGAATTCCAGCTGATCGATGTTCGGGAGGAGCGTGAACACCTTCAGCACAATATTGGCGGAGATTTGATACCGTTGTCTGAGCTCAATCGCCTGTCCCACAAGATTCAGGCTGGCAAACCGGTAGTCTTATATTGTCGCAAAGGCATCAGAAGCCGCATTGCCATCCAGCGGTTGCATTCTAAATTTCCCGACACGGAATTTTACAATCTTACCTCAGGCCTTATGGGCTTTAGAATTTGAGTACACATTGCCAGAGATAAATTGAGGGTAATCCAGCTTTCGATCCTCAGATAAATTTCCCGGGTACAGATAAAAACGCCTATTTTTAGCGAATACAGAGCAAAACTTCGCTTCTATGACTCAATTTGACCCTACCAAGACGACGGGATTTTTTGGCCACCCTAAAGGGCTGCAAACCTTATTCTTCACAGAGATGTGGGAACGATTCAGCTATTATGGTATGCGGGCTATTCTCGTTCTCTTCATGACAACACCTGCCGCCCAGGAAGGATTAGGTCTCACTACAGAGACATCAGGGGCAATATATGGACTTTATACTGCGGGGGTTTACTTACTGACTCTGCCAGGAGGGTGGCTGGCGGACAATATCTTTGGCCAACGCAAGGCTATTTGGTATGGAGGGATTCTTATTATGATGGGGCATATCATTTTGGCCATACCTGGATCGCCCGGCATATTCTTCGTCGGGCTGGCATTTGTGGCTAGTGGAACGGGCTTACTCAAGCCCAATATCAGTACCATAGTAGGAGATCTTTATCCGGAAGGTGGGGCAAGGAGAGATGCGGGATTTTCCGTTTTTTATATGGGCATCAATCTGGGTTCATTTCTCGGTCAAACTTTTGTTGCCCTGTTGGGAGAGAAAGTCAATTGGCACCTAGGCTTTGGACTTGCGGCAGTAGGAATGTTAGCCGGTTTGATCCAGTATCGACTTACTCAAGGCAATCTTGGAGATCTTGGTCTGGAACCAAAAGCCAGGTCCGCTTCGGGGCCAAGTGGTAACACTACGCTGGCCGTTGCTTTGGCAGCCATCCTGGTATTGATCTTACTGGGATTGCAATATTTTGGAGTGATTGACATGTTTACCGCAGTGGGAATTGCTTCCGC